>DUGB01000023.1 GCA_013331555.1 Candidatus Woesearchaeota archaeon | reverse complement strand
ATTATTTAGCTATGCACATACGATGGTCCTCTCTATTTAAATTTGCAGTTATTATTCTATACAGCCATATTTGATTACGAACGTTTTACTGATTTTGCAAAGAAACTTGACAAACATCTAAGTCTCTCCAAAATTGATTATGTTGATGTTAAGAACAGAGTTATTGATGCAGTAGAGGAAGTTACGGAAGGGATGCATAAAGATATTTCAAAGAAAACGGAATTAAGCAAAAAGCAGTTACAAAATGTGGTCTCGGATATGGGTGAACAAGGCGCAGTAAAATTAATTTTTATGAGAAATTACACGTGGGATATTGATGATTTAAAGAAAGATACCACCATTTTAGACAAATTGGATAATTTAATGGAGTTTATGCAAGAAACACTGAACTCTGAAGGCCCATATAAAGATTTTTTAATCCCAATATTTGAGCTATCCTCGGATATTGATTATGTAAGTGCGTATGGTTGTTTTGCTACAATTAATAATAAAACTGGCTTAGATGAATCCGTTATTCGTATAAAAATACCAGAAAGGATGAAAGAACTTTAAGGAATGGAGAGTATTTACAAATGGCAAGAAATCAATGCGCCGAAATTGAAAGATGGATAGTAAAGTATGCAAATTCATCAAGGAAGAAAAGAGGAATTGTTCCGTTTAGAACAAACTGGGGTTTAACAAGAATTGCAAGAAGTCATAGCTGGAGAATGTCAAGGGCAAGAAAAATCTGGCACAGTGATGGTGTGCATCAAGCAAGGAGTTCATTATCACATAAGTCTTTTTGGGATTTCATTAAGTCAATATTTTATAGAGGTTGTAATGGAGAAAATGTTGGACTGATGTATCAAGGCAGAGTTCAAGGATTTAAACATCCAATAAGAACAACGAAAGATATTGCTTTAGCACAGCATAAGTCATGGATGAGAAGCTCCGGACATAGAGCAAATATACTGAATTCAGATTTTTCTTTAATTGGTGTTGGGGTTATGAGAAATAAAAATTTGTTTTATTGTACTCAATTATTTTATGGGTGAAAAATGATAATCAATGAATTGAAAGACATTTGGTACCATTTAAAGATATGGAAGAAAATATTAATCGTAATTGTTTTATCTATAATGTTGGTAATATTAATACTTGTTGTTTTCAATATAATAAAACCGGTTTTGATTTTATGGGGAGTATTTGTCATCTTTATAATGATTTTAATGATACAAGGTAAAAAAGGAATAAAGTTTTGAGTGTGCTCCCATCCGTTCGTTAACCCTCTTTCTCAATTGAAATTAACAATAATTATGGCAACCATATTCATTATTTTATCAATAATAAGTTTAGTAAATAGGATAAGTTGGGTTAGAAGCTTTTAATTTCTAATCATTTCATTCTTATCATTGAGGATAATATCCCTAAATTCAGCTCTTATTTCGAATTTATGTGGAAACATGCAAAAAGAAAAAGTTCTGGTCAAAAAAAACGCGATAAGCCTTCTTGAGCAGTGGATGCTTTGGATTTGTAGAGTTTTTCCAGCTTGGCATGAACACGGTCAGCGCTGAATCCATGCTCTTCGATAAGCAAGCGCTGAATTTCTTTGTCACGACATGGTTTCCAGGAAAGAGCATAATCATCGGTAACTGGAATAGTGGTAATCGTTTTATGAAGTTCCTGCCAGGATAAATCTGGAAAGTGCGTTGACCATTGAACAGCATCAAAAAGTGCAGGATCATTGAAACTGTATTGTTTGGATAACGTCAGTGCTTTCTTAGGGCCGATCCCTTTGATGCCGCCAGGATTGTAATCCGTCCCCATAAGCATCGCCATGTGAACTAATTGTTCTTGCGTGATCTGGAGATGAGCAAGAACATCTTTGAGATCGACTAATTCTGGTTTGACTGTTTGAAATCCAACAGTTCCTGCTTTCTTGCGACGACCTTCTATGGATAGATTGCGAACAACACGCGGACAGCCGAAGAGAAGGGTGTCATAATCCTGCGACACGACGGCGTAGGCATGTCCTTTTTTGACGACATGAGCAGCTTGGGCCTCGCCCTCAGACGGAGCTTGGATGATTGGTAATCCCAAAAGAGTAATGAGCGCCTGAGCATCAGTAATCATCTCTTTTGTGAGAACAGTAGTGCGAGAAGCAAACTTTCGCATTTCTTCATAATCGCCCGCTTCTTCCGCAACTTTCAGTTTTAATGATGCTTCCGCTTTGACAGCAGAGCGTTTTTCCCATGTTTTTTGTTTGAGCTGCGGAGGCTTGCCATCAAAAACAAAGATTAATTTGATACCTTGCTCCATTAATGAAGTAGTGCGATTAAATAAACCAATGAGATGAGAAGTTACATGACCGCGGTGATCGGTAAGAACAGAACCATCCGGACCGCGAATCGTAGTCAGAAATTGATATAAAATATTCATCGAATCAACAGCGAGAGTTTTGCCAGCGAGATCACTAAGAGCAATTTCTTTCTTGATAATAAGATCTTTAAGTTGGAGACCCATTTTACTGTAGTAACCCTTTCAACAGCTTTTTATTCTGGGAGAATTGATTCGCCCATGAATACGTGAGGTTGATAATGATGATTAGTAACGGCGTGCCTACAGGAGAAAGAAATGGAGCCAATTTAACTACTCTTACTTTTCTTCTTTCCCATACAACAGCACGAGAAATTTTTTCGACTGCATCCTTGTCTCTCACATAGAGATTGATTAAAATAATGATCAGATTATCTTCTTCTTTAATTTTCAGTAAAAGCATCCGTTGATTAAACCAACTTCTGAAACCAAGGGAAGTTGCTCTGATTGAACGTTCTGCATAGTGTACTTGTCTCATTCTATTTTTGAGAATGTCTCTGATTACCATCTCCATAATGTTATATCTTTGAAGTAAGCCCCGGAATTGCTCACTGCGATGCCCTTCTTTTTCGATGAGAAGTATGTATGCCATTAATTTTTCAAAAGTGGCAAGATATTTTCTGATTTCGACAATGGAAGTATTGGTTAAGCGAATAAAACTATTGAGGTTATTGAAAGATTCTAAATTCTGAATTCTGTGAAGATCGATCTCTTTCAAACGAACAAAAGTTTCTTCGATGATCGAACGAAGAGCTTGAATTTGTAAATTCCCTTGTTCTAAATCAACTTTATTCATTGCTGATCCTCTTGATAATCGTATTTTCCAACGCGCCGGATTCAATTAGTTCCTGTGCTTTTTTATGAAGTTCACCGCTGTAAAGAAAAAGGAGAGGAAACTTTTTCATTTTTGCTTCAAAATACGCAGTAGAGAGATCTTTCTCATCACACTTTTGTTTGGATTTAGCCTTGCAAAAATACATGATCCGTCCGATGACAGAAGGGACTTTCACAATAAAGTTTAATTCTGCATGTCGGCGAAGAGTTTCTTTTTGTTCAACAGTAATATCGCGTTCATGAAAGTAGTGTTCGATTCCTTGGACAAAAGCATCAGGGTTGATTGTTCTTGGAATGGATTCACGATGTTTATATGGTCGTTTGGGAGAAATAATTTTTTCTTTAAGTGGAGGTGAAGAAGAGACATTAAGCGTTGCAGAGGGTTGTTCAGAAAATGAGATGGAGAGATTTGGGATGAAAATAGGCTCTTGAACAGGAGATACTGTTTCTTCGTGGAACGGAGTTTCTTGTGGTAAACTTAAATTCTGAGGTTGCAAGAGGGAAGTGATAAGAAAATTTGTTTCCTCATCAGATAACAGATGCCATTTCCAAAACAGTTCTTTTTTCTCGTTGATAGTAACGTGAAGAGGGATAGCAAAATCATCTAATGAACGGAGAGCAACTTTAGATAAGAGATCTAAATCTGCTTCACGAAGAATTTTCTTATCGCGAAGTGTTTGGAGGACGAGGAGATCTTTGGGATTAAGATTTCCAGAAGCAAAATTATCCAGCTGATCTTCCTGGCCGGGAAGGTAATATAAAGGTGAGCCGCCAACTTTAAGGTGCGAGATCCGCACTTTGCCCTGTGCTTTGAGGTCAGAAAGGTGGGCAGACGCGAAAAGAATGTCGGATTGAATGTGGCGGGCGACTTTTGTGGGTAAACTTGGACCGGAGAGTGCTAAAAACTGCAGAATTTTATCTTGGTCGGACATATGTATTATGTGCTGTTCCCGCATTTAAATACATTTTGTTACTCCGGTACGTAGAATTGGAGAAGAATTTTGAAACGGATTTACGGAAGGTTTATATAGATTTTTTATCTTAGAATAAGAATTATCGATTCCAAAAGAGGTGTTGGCAATGTTTTCCAAAAAAGGGCAGAGTTTATCTCTCAATGTAATTATTGTTGCGGCGTTAGCGCTGATTGTATTAGTGGTATTAGTGGTTATTTTCACTGGCCGAATTGGTGGTTTTGATGAAGGTTTAACCAAAGAAAGTAATGTTGAACTTGTGAAGTTGAAAATTAGCTATGGTGACTGTCATCCCACAGTAACAGAAGAAACAAAGTTTAGAACACAATATTCACTAGGACAGTCTGTTGAAGAAAAAGATCAGTCTATAGCATTATTCCAGAGCGAGATTGACCGTTGCAGTGTATTTACGGACAGCGATTCCTGTGCAGGCACAAGCTGCAAGTGGAGTTAGATGACCAATGAGGATTTCTCCTCATTATTTTTCTTTAAAGGAGGGAGCTGACTTGAAAAAAGTGCCGTCACTACGTTCTTCACGCAGAGGATCCACCGAAACATGGTGGATCATCATTGGCGCGGTTATTGCGCTCGTGGTGTTAATTGTTTTAATGGTGATGTTTACCGGGAAAACAAGACCTCTTGAGCAAGGACTGGCAGATTGTGAAAGTAAGAGCGGACTTTGCATTCCAAATGATGTTTCTTGTCCGCAACGGACGTTACGATCAACGGCATTTAATTGTGCGGATGTGAGTTATTACTGTTGTATTGGATCACCCGTTTCGTATCCTCAGCCAGAAGGATGTACTGAATCACCCATAGTCGATGCACGAGGAAAAGAATGGTGCCAGTGAAACGAGGTCAGGAATCCATAACCATAGAAAAGCTGGTGATTGTGATTTTGAGTATTTTGCTAGGGTTGGCGTTGCTTTACTTTATTTACAAGCTGCAAAAACGCGTTGTGCCGTAGAGGGAGAGTCATGAGTTTAGGAAAAAAAGGTATGGAAATGTGGGAATTAGTGTTTATCATTCTCGCGTTAATTCTGCTCGTATTTGTCATTGCCTGGTATGCAGGATTAAACGATACTATCGCTGATTTGCTGAAAAAGTTTGGAGACGCGTGGTAAGATGGGATTTGTGAATAAGCTAGTGTTTTGGATAATCCCATTAATTTTTTTAATCATAATTGTAGTCGCGTTCTTTGGTGAGGAAAGTTTGTTTGATTCTGTAAAAAGAGTGGTGAAAGGAATTACTTCTATTGTCCCAGAAGTAGGAATTGGAGCACAGACCACGCCAGGAGAAAAACCAGTTCTCCCTGCAGACCACAAAGCAGCAATTAACAGTTTAAGAGAGACGATGGAAGCAATGAAAGGAAAAGAAAATTGCGTTGCTCAATACAAACCTAAACTACCACCATTAGGAAAACCAGGAACATCCATTGTTTTTGAAAAAGCGCCGGTAGGGTATCATGTGATTATTAAAGGCGGGAAAGAAGGAGTTCAGGATATACTAGACGAGGCATTTGACTTGAACGATATTCATCTTTGTGTTATTGCAGGAGATTTGGTCGCCCAGAGTTTTTATGTTTCGGCGTTGACGAGCGACCAAGGAAAACCTACATTTAAAGAGATTAATGCCCTTTCTATTTCATTTGACAGCGAAAACAGGATTCAGTATGATGGGGGAAATAGTGAATTGCGCGACAATGGTTGGTTATACACGCCAGGGGAAAATAATATTTGTTTCTTCCCCACGATGGATAGTTCTCTGGAAGATTATAATAATTTAGGATTACATCAGAAATTTTTGGAAGGAACTGGAGAAGGAAGTGTTCAGTATGCGTTAAGCAGAACGCTGAGATTATGTTCACAAGCGGAAGAAGAATGGACAACGTATAATTCTATTGAATTGTTCGCAGATAATACGGAAGAAGTAGAATCTCTCAAGATCAGGCAGGCGTGTAGTGGTTTTGTGGGAACAACAGAGTGCCCTGCAGAAGATAATGACTGCAATGGAAAATTTCCTACTGAGATTGGTGCTGGAGCGTCAGGATGTTTAGTGATGATCTCAGAGGATGATTTTTTGGGAAACAACTGTGGATGGGAAGAAGCTGAAGATGGACAGATTATGACTTCAACAAGGGAAGGTTCATTGCCTGATGATGCAGGAAATATAAGGGCGGTATTTTTTAGTGGTGATACGGATGCAGAAGAGTTGTTCTCCCGAAAAATATGGCGTACTTTTCCAGGACGATCATTAGTGTGCAATAATAAGCAATGGATTGAGTGTACTGAACAACAAGCAGGAAAAGTATACTCAAATAATGGGAGAACATATTTGTGCATTAATGAAAGGCAAACGCAGTGGGTAAGCGTTATGGATGAAGATAATGATCTTATTTCGGAATCTCATTTCACAACACTTTGTGGAGCTGGTGAAATGAAAGAATGTCTTGATAACTGCCCTAATACTTCCAATCCTCTCCAAGAGGATAAAGATAAAGACACAATCGGCGATGCCTGTGATGCTTGCCCAGAGGTAGAAAGTAATGTTGTTGAAACAACGATAGGAACAATTCATTGGAGGCAAGCTGCCGGATGTGTTGACACAAACTTAGATGGAACTGCTGATACTGAAGTAAGGAAATGATCAGAACAAAAAAAGGTATGACAATGGGATTTTTAGTTTCAATAGTGATTACTCTCGTTGCGTTTGTGCTCATTTCAGGGACTTTATACCGTTTTGTGTCGAAAGCAGATGATAAAGCGGCAGAAAACCTTTGTCAGCAGAGTGTTGCTTTCCGAGCTGCGAGTACGTTTAGAATTGGAAGCGGAGATGCGACGGAAGTGAAACTGTCGCCGGTATTATGTAAAACGATTGATAAAGAAGTTTCCGGTTCAAAAGAGGAAGTGATGAAAACATTTGCAGATTCTATTGCCCGCTGCTGGTGGATGTTCGGCGAAGGACGATATGAAGAGAATGTCTTTCAAACACTTGATGTGTTTGGCAGTGATGCACAATGTTTTCAATGTTATATGGTATTACCGAAAGCAGAAGGAGATTTCCAGGCAAATAACCCAATTACGATAGAGGAATTTAATCAGTTTCTAAGAAAAACGCCGTATGAGAAAGTGAAAGATCAAACCTATTTAGGATATATCCAAAGTCATGGCGGACCTGGAGTTGTAATGTCTTTATGGACTGATGAGCATAATGCAATCTACCCGCAATATGGATATGGCATTGCCTATAAAGCAAAAGCGACTGACTGTAAGTTCTGTGGAACGGAAGCGGGAGTGGGAGCTGCTTTGGTTGCAGCAGGTGCAATATCGTGGTTTATTCCACCGATAGGAGCAGCAACAACAATAATTTTGGCGAGTACTGGTACTGGACTTCTTGCTCACGGCGGGTATAATAAAATTGATGATTTTTTTAGTAACACCGATTTAGATATGATTTATGTGGTGGATATACATGGCCAGGATTCAAAACTAAAAAGAGCACTCGAAAGTCACTGCACTGTTTTGAAAGATACAGCGGGAAATTAAGGTGAAAGAATGAAAAAGAAAGCGATGAGCCAATTATGGTGGATTATTGCGGCGGCAATTATTGCGTTGATTATTGTGATGTTAATCTTAGTGTGGTTCAAAGGAAGCGGGGGAAAAGCATTTGAAGATCTGGACACCCGGATCAATCAACTGAAAGATGATGACAATGATAAAGTTGCAAATCTCTTTGACAAATGCCCAGAGACACCACCCGACACAGACGTGGATGAGAAAGGATGTCCGCAAGAAAAAATAATTGGTGTACAATAAGATGAGGAAAAAAGGTTCTTCCATGATGGTACCATTTTTGGTGGCGTTAGTGTTAACACTCGTCGTGTTTATACCCACATGTTCGTTTACATCGAAGTTATTTTTTAGATTGAGTGATCAGAGTAAGGATAATTTTGATCAATTTGCGGTGAAGATGGAAACAATCTTAATGGAAAAGTCGGCTGATGTTCAATCAGCATTATTAATTCTTGATGAGGAAACAGCAATTGTTGGATATGATGGGAGCAGTGATGTTCAGACGTGTACACAGCAAAAAAAAGAACCAGTCGGTGGTGTTTATGTTTTTGAAGAACGTTGCATTACCTGGAAAGAACCGGTTACTCCAGAATGTGTGGATAAATCTTGTTTGTGTCTATTTCGCAATTTTGATTTAAAAGAGGAAGGGGGGCAAAGAAAGGTAAATCCTTCTTTAGTGTTGTGTAAAGAACTACCTCCTACTAAATTTGAAATTTCAAAGTATATGACGAAAATTGAAAGTCAATCAGGTAAGTTGTATGGAGATAATGAATTTATCATGCGTGGAGGATTTGTAATGGGAAGATTGAAATCAACAGAGATTAGTAGTTTAATTAATCCTAATTACTCACCAACCGAACGGAGAAATGTTGTTTATATTACTTCAAAAGGGGTTATTGTTACCGTTTGCTTTGATCCTGAATGTAAAGAAACAAATATTATTTTTGAAAAAGTTGAGGAACCAGTCATAAAAGCCGGGGGAGGAAAACAATAAAGTTTTATGGTCAAGAAAGGCGCAAGTATTATTCTCATGATCTTTGAAGTGTTGGTTGTTGTTATTGTGGCCGCATTAATGATTTCAGCAGCGAAAAAGTTTGGCCAATCAGATACTATTGTACGAGTAACGATTGCTGAAGATTTAGCATTAATGGTGAATACGCTTGTCAGCATTCCAGGGGATGCAATCGTAAAGTATCCGATTAATGTTTCTAAATATACAATTATGCTGGATACAACATTTATTGAAGTGAAAAATGAAGGCGAGTCAGGAATAACAACAGAGAAAAGACGAATAGCATTACCGGAAGCATATCAAGGAGAGGGGATAGTTCAACTTCAAGAGTGGCTCTGTCTTGAGAAGAAGGGGAAAACAATCATTGTGCGAGGATGCAAGGCATGACCGAAGTCTTTGACGTGGCCCGCAAGAGCATTTTCTGGATGATCGCAGCAGCATTGATCGCATTAATGGTAATGGGATTAGTTTTCTTAATTGCTGATTTCCGCGGTTCTATTACAGACGTTCCGGGAGCAACAAAGGCAAATTTGATAGCATTGCGGTTTACAACGATCCCGGACTGTTTTGCGTATCAGGATGAGAAAACAGGACGAGTATATGTTGGAACAGTAGATGAAGCAAAATGGAATACAGAACAGTTAAATCGTTGTTATTCTACGGGGTATCAGAACGGCAAGAATGATATCAACTTTCGTTTACAATTAAAAGACAGTCCGCTTCCGGAACTACTGACTGCTCATTACTTCCACCTTGATGATTATACGATTGAAAAGTCGGTTCTTGTACGGAATGGAGATGAAATTCGGAAGGGAACATTGCTTATTTCTGTACAGGAGGATGTGCAATGAACAAACGCGGCATTTTTGATGACTGGACGGATTTTATGTTTACCGTGATGATTGTGGTGATGTTAATGGTGTTGATGATGGCCATGTTCAAAGGGACAGTCCAAGAACAGCAAAAACAGAGCGTCACTCAAACGCAACGAGTCCTGGATGTTGATGTTTTACTGAGTATGGAGCAGCAACGGGTTCAGGATGGATTTCCAATTAATCCTAAACGTATTCTACACGAAATGAGAGATTTGAAAGCGTTCGGATATGTTACCGGTATTGGAACAAGCAGAGAGAATTATATAATTGGAACGTATGCAAACGATCCGGTAGGATTATTACCTGGTGGTCAAAATGAATAGAAAAGGATTATTGATTCATTGGCTGGCATTGGCAACGTTATTGGCATTGGGGGTATTCTTCTTTTTCCTTTCGACAGAATTTAAAGATGTTAAGAAAAGTGTTCCAGGGGAATGGCAGGCTAATTTTTTACATGATCTTTATTTCCAAGCGCAAATAGATTTGCTTACAATAGATCAGAAAGCAACGAAAATAGGATTAGAAACCGCGAAGGAGATGGCGTTGAAAGGAGGGTTTGAAACAGAATCGCCGTGCGGAGTGATTAAAAGCAAAAATCTTTGGAATGAGAAAGATAGACTTTGTTTTCCGGACGTTGTGGCTAATGCGAATAGAGTTGCAGAGCAAAAAATTGTGCAGACATTTCCGACCGGAGGATATACAGAAGTGGAATTGGAGGGAAAACACTTTTCAGCAAAAGGAAAAATTAAAACCATAACGGCCGGGACTGGTTCGTATACTTATGAAACGAGCTTTGCACGTATACTACCCTATTCATTTGATGAATATAAAGAACTATATCAAGATATGATGTTGTTGCTTGCCTGCCGAGCGCAGCGAGATTTAGAAAACTGTGTCAAGAATACGAAAACCGAGTTTAGTTGGAGATTTGAATCTTGTACTGAAGAACGATCTTTCCCCGTTACAACAAGAGTAGTTGATTTTTGTGTTAGAAGTAAGTCTGATCAAAAAGTAGAATATTTTGTTGGTCTTGATTTTCGGCCGTTGCAGCCGTTTGCGGTTGAGAATGTAGAAACAACAATTTCCTCTACACATACCCCGGAAATACGATTTATGTATGATTTAAATGTTGAGCAGTATACTGTTTATTACACAGCATGGCCGATTCAAGGACGTTCTTTGCCAGCAACAGTCGCAGAGTTATTTGCTGATGTAGAAACGGTGAGTAAAAATGTTGTTCCATTACCAAGAATAGATTGTCCTGCCCAGAAAGAAATACGGCAAGCATATCTTTGTGGCAATGAAATAGTCTATGTTCTCGACCCGGCAGGATTAAAACAAGGGGACACGTATTATGTTGCAGTTACTTCAACGCTGGAAGATACAGAATCGCTTATTGAAACGTTGGGAATTTTGGTGTGGAATTGAAAGACATAAGGTTTTAAAATAGGCTGATAAGAACAAAAGCATGAAAAAACTTCACATCGGCTGCGGGAAAACAATTCTGCCAGGATATGTCAATCTCGATATGCAGCTGCTGCCTGGGGTTGATGTTGTTCAGGACTTGGAGAAATTTCCATATCCTTTCAAAGATGGAGAGTTTGATCTTATTGAAGCACATCAAGTATTGGAACATATACATGATCTGCAGGGAGTGATGAAAGAACTGGCAAGGATCTTGAAGAAAGGAGGAGTGTTGAAAATAGACGTTCCGCACTTCACAAGCAATACAGCGTGGATGGATCCAACACACGTACGCTATTTTGCATATACAACGTTTGATTTCTTTGTTCGAGGACATTTCCATGATGAAGGATATGTTTATTCAACAGAGTACTTTTCAGCAATTAAAAAATATTTACGATTTTACAAAGGGTGGTATTTACATTACTATCTTCTCGAGCCAATCATCAACAAATTAATAAAAGTAGGAAATGGACATCTCTATGAAGGAAATTTCCTGCGGAGCTTCTTCCCGGCATGGAGAGTAGATGTAAAATTAATCAAATAATTTTAGCTTGTCGCTGCACTCACAGCAGATAACACATTGCTTGCATTGAGGACACCTTTCTTCAGAATCCATGGCTTGGTGACAAGAAGGACATTTCATCGTTTTCGACCAAGAAGAGACAGTGCTTCTTTATAAATATGGCGAGCACTGAAACCAAACTGTTCTAATAATTCTTGAGGCTCACCGGATTCGCCAAAATGATCACGAACACCAATGCGTTTGACGGGAACGGGATAGTGTTCGGCAAGAAATTCAGTGACAGCTCCACCTAAACCACCGGTAATCTGAGCTTCTTCAACAGTTATAACTTTCTTTGATTGACGAACTGCGGTAAGAATGGTTTCACCATCGAGCGGTTTAATGGTGTGGCAATTAATAACAGAAACATGAATATTCTTTTGCTCTAACTGGGCAGCAGCGCGAAGACATTCATAGAGAACTGGACCAGCAGCGATAATTGTAAGATCATTACCATGTGTAAGAACTTGAGCTTTACCGATTTGAAACGGCGTTTTGGTTGTGGTCATTTGCTCTGTTTTTTCACGGGCGAAACGCATATAGGCTGGACCTTTGTAGGCGGCGATGGCCTGTGTGGCTTTTTTAGTTTGTTCATAATCGGCGGGAACAACAACAACCATATTGGGCAAGCTGCGCATGATGGCGATATCTTCAAGCATTTGATGCGTTGCTCCGTCCGGGCCGACAGAAATGCCCGCATGAGCGCCAATAATTTTGACGTTACGATTATTATAACAGATTGTAGTGCGAATTTGCTCCCAGCAACGGCCGGGACAAAAAACGGCATAGGAAGAAACAAAAGGAATTTTGCCTACAGCAGATAATCCGGCAGCGACAGTGACTAGATTCTGTTCGGCAACACCGACTTCAATGAACTGTTGTGGATATTTCTCTTTGAACGCAAGAACACGAGTAGATTCAACAAGATCTGCGCACAAAACCATGATGCGTTTATCTTTCCCTACTTGGAGGAGACCTTCGCCATAGCCGTTCCGCGTGGGAATTCGCTCGCGAAAAAAGTTGAGGTGGAGACTTTTGTTCAGGTTTTTGAGTTGGTGGAGGTCAGTCATGTTCTTTTTTTCGATTGAAGAGTATGAAGAGGATCAAGTTTATTGTGTTGACGATACCATTTCCCGCGCAATTCGGCTTCGCGGGCATGAAGTTCATCGAGTGCAATTGAAGATTGTTCCTCGAGAGAAGGCGCACGTTCTGTTTTTACTGTTCCGGGAGGTGAGCCATGCCAACGGTAATCATTTTCCATGTACTCAACTCCTTTTCCGGGAATCGTGTTAGCGATGATCATAAGCGGTCGGTCACGGTTAGAACGAGCTTTGTGTAATACGGCGAGAATTTGTTTGAAATCATTGCCATCAATTGTGATGACATTCCAATTAAATGCGTTGTATTTTTGATCCAAGGGATCGAGAGGCATGATGTTTTCAGTATTGCCATCAATTTGGATATAATTACGATCGGTAATGGCGATGAGATTAGACAGTTTGTATTTTGCGGCAAAGAGAACTGCTTCCCAATGATTACCTTCATCATGTTCTCCATCGCTGCAGAGAGCGAAAACAAGATTGGGTTTTTTGTCGATCTTAAGTCCATAGGCCATGCCTGCGGCTTGACTGAGACCAGACCCTAATGGACCAGAGGTTGTTTCGAGGCCAGGAAGTGACTCACGATGAGGATGACCTTGCAAGCGTGTGCCGAGCTTGCGTAGAGTAAGAAGTTCTTTTTTGGGAAAATAACCGGCGTTAGCCATCGTAGCGTAGAGAACAGGGCAAATATGGCCGTTGGAAAGAACAAGACGATCGCGGCCAGGCCAATTCGGTTTGCGAGGATTGTGTTTGAGAACGTTGAAGTAAAGAGCAGTAAAAATATCAGCCATGCCTAAAGGTCCAGCGGAGTGGCCTGATTTCGCTTCCGTTAGCGCGGTGATGATATCTTCGCGAATGATGTTCGCCATCATTTGAAGATCTTTAATGGAATGAAGCTGTTTCATGGTTCCTCTTTTAATGGGCGATAGGGGAGTAAATGTTAATAAAGATTTGGGTTGGGAAAGCGCTGAAGAAAAAAGTAAATATTAAAAAATAAAAAAATCTTAACAAAAATCACACACGTGCTTTCCTTTTGGAAGCTTTACTTTCACAACGCTTTTTTTACCTTTCTTCATCACTTTTTTACCTTTTTTTACGGTCATCATTTCACCTCTTTATCCACGCTTTTACTTTTCTTGGAAATCCTTGTAATATTAATAATGCCAATGGTGCGGCCCAATTTGCCCATCGCTCAATAAAATCCCAAATTGGTTCTCCTGCCAGTGGCCGTAGTAATGCCGTCCAAAAACCCCACAGCGCTGCCCATGCTACTATGATGCGCAGCGGAAACAACAATATCGAAATGCCAACGGTAATGTCCATTATTCCTATCAGGGGCAGCAATATTCGTGCCGTATTTTCAGCAATTCCTAACGTCGCAAAATAAGGCAACCAGCTTGCTTTTGTACCTAATGCAAATATCCCGTGCCCCAGAAATTCTCCTGCAATCCCGATTCTTAAAATCCACTCTGCAATCTTATTTTTATTCATAATCTCACCAAATAGTATATATCATCAACGATCCTAATCCAATCAAGAATAACCCTACTGCTAGGCGCATTAATCCCCGATGCTTCAATCGCCACGCTTCCAAAGCTTGAGAAGATTTGCCAAAATAGGAAATACCTATGATCACAAACAAAGGGAGTATGAAAATCAAATTATATAATAACAATAAAGGGATGCCCTGGGCGTAATTTCCTTCCCCTAAAATAGCCAGCACTGCTAAGTATGGTGCTCCGGTACATGGCAGCTCCACCAGAACGACAAATACACCTAACATACCGGCAGCAGCATAACTGAGCCACACACTTTTCTTATTCAGTTTCTCTATTTTTGTGGTAAAATATTTGATTCGTTGATCTGCGCCGGGAATCATTTTCAAACTCAGTCCTTTCCCATACCAAAAGAAATCTTTAATTTCCAGTATACCCGCGGCAATGGCAATGATGGCGGCTATCCAATATATTATTTGCGAAAAGCCAAATGAAACAGTGAATTTCAGAAATCCGATGCCCAGGAGCAGATAGCTCACGTAAACAACTATTGTATAGAGTAAGCCCCCAATAAGCATGCGATGAGGGCTTTTATAGACTTTCGCCATGAACGCGATGAGAAAAATGAGCACGCCAAAGACACAAGGATTAATACTATCGAGAAGAGCAGCTCCAATTAGAATAGGAATGGTGAGATTCTCAACGAACATTTTAGGAAGAGCATCCTCCAAAGACAGCTACTTCTGCTGGTGAGAGAAATCCAGTATACCTCTTGATCTCTTCTCCATTGCGTTCGATGATCCAGGTAGGAGTTCCGGAAATATTTTTGGCGAGGCAGAGTTCAGTTTGGGCGTTAGGACCTTGAGGATGACATTCAACTTCATTGATATATTGGAAAGAATTGCCGAAAAGAGCTTTGGTTTTTGCACAGACACCGCAACGGAAAGAACCATACATCGTGACACCGTTGTCTGTTAGACATTGAGCGAGTTGATCATAGTTCTGATCGTTGTTAGGGAGATTGTAAAGTACAACAGGAACGAGAGTAACAAGAGCAGCGGCAATGAGCCAAGGCAGGATGCTTTTCCAGGACGGTCCGGGAGAACTCTTTTTGAAAAGAATCAAAGAAAGGATAAACGTAATGATGGTCAAGACATGAACTAAAGTACAATACGGACAAAGAGCTTGAAGAATAATCTCAGCGATGACTAAATAGATAACCGACACAATCCCAAGAATACTCCAGGTGAGGAGGACAACGGCAGGAATGCTTTTTTTAGTTAAACCCCTGGCGGCCATGAACAGGAGAAAAACAAACCAAATAACTCCGAGCAGAGCCACGGGAACGTTGAGAAGTTCAGAGAACACGCTGGTGTTGACAACGCTGCAAGAAATCGTCGTACTGAAATCACAGCCCGTTCCAGGGGTGGGAAGAGCATAGTGATTATAAACAAGGTAGGAAGAAGTGATAATACCTAGAATACTTATAATGACGAGAGTAATGAATGTAGACTTGAAGTTGAATGCTGTTTTCATCTTTTTTATCTTAAAAAGAGATAATACCAATTAATAAATGTTTTGAGTAGCGAGGACGCAAGAGATTTAAAGATCATAGATTTAGAAGCAAAAGAGGTGGAAAATATGAGTTCGGTAACAATATACACAACACCAACATGCCCTTGGTGTATAAAAGCAAAGGAATTTTTGAGAGAAAACAAAGTAGTATTCAAAGAAGTGGATGTGACAAAAAGTGAAAAAGGAAGAAATGAAATGATTAAAAAGTCAGATCAGATGGGTGTTCCTGTTCTGGACATTAACGGAGAAATCATCATTGGGTTTGATGAGGAAGCAATTGAAATCGCTCTGGACAAGGGGAAAACGGCATTACCTAAAAAGAAAAAGACTACTAAAAGGAAATAGGTAGATGAAAAAAGTAGTTATTCTGGGAGGAGGTTTTGCAGGAGCATATGCAGCACGCCATTTGCAGAACCATTTTGACGTAACGTTAGTGGATACCAAAGACTATTTTGAGTTTACACCTTCAGTGCTGCGTGTTTTGGTAGAGCCAGAACATAGTGTGACGATCGAAGTAGCGCATCGAGATTATCTACCAAAATGTGAAGTGGTGATGGGAACTGTAACAGCAGTCAAAGAGAATGAAGTTGTTGTTGAGGATAAGAAGAGATTCTACTTTGACTATCTGGTGATTTGTACAGGATCACACTATAGATCACATATTAAAGAAGATAATCTGATCAGAAGCAGAAGGATACACGATCTCAAGAAATACGCGCGGGAAGTAGAGAAAGCGCACTCAATCTTAATTGTGGGAGGAGGAGTAGTAGGAACAGAGTTGGCAGCGGAAATCATCACTGCTTTTCCAGAGAAAAGTGTAACAATCATTGATTCTAATAAGGAACTCCTCATGCGCTCTCCTCCGAAAGTACGAAAATATGCAAAAGAATTTATGACAAAACATAATGTGACAATGATTTTAGGAGAAAAAATAGCAGATGAAGAACAGAAAAAGTTTAAGACAAATACAGGAAGGGAGATCAAAGTAGAGACGGCTTTTCTGTGCACAGGAATTACACCAAATTCTGATTTTCTAATGGAAATTTCTCCAGAGTGGTTGGATGAACGACAATACATTCTCGTCAATGATTTTCTGCAAGTGAAAGGACAAAAAAATATCTTCTCGGCAGGCGATGTTAATGCAATACGGGAAGAAAAAACAGCTCAAAGTGCGGAAAAACAAGCAGAGATTGTGGTAAAGAATATTCTGAGGATGGAACGGGGCAAAGAATTGATTAAGTATATTCATAATGAAAAGCCAATGGTAATTAGTTTAGGAAAAGATGACGGGATTTTGGTATACAAAAATTTTGTGTTGAGAGGAATTATTCCCGGTTTTCTAAAGAGAGTAATTGAATGGAAAACGATGAAACAATATCGTTGAGACTATTTCTTTGTAAGGGTATATCCTTCGGCGGTGTCTCCTACGATGTATCCTAAAGAGGCGATTTGATCACGGAGATGATCTGCTTTTGTCCAGTCTTTTGTTTTGCGAGCGTGGAGACGTTCTTCAGCAAGAGTCTTAACTGCAGAAGGGATCTGCTCTTGCTCTCTTTTTCCAAGATTCAATCCAAGAACCCGATCGAATTCTAGTACCAAAAGATATTTTTGATGGTTTTCAAGCGTCGGATCTTTTAACATGTTCCATAAAGTTGCGAGAGCTTTAGGAGTATTAAGATCATCATTAATATCCGCATTAAATTGGTCAGGATAAGAATTGGAATGAGAATGATTTTGATTATGGGAACTGTCTTGAAATTCAAGCAGTTTATCCATTAATTTCCGACGGCTGATTTTTGCACCCTCCAGTGCATCGTAACTAAACATCAATGGCTTACGATAATGNNGAACATTCAATATGCCAACCAGGATAGCCAACACCCCATGGTGAAGACCATTTCATCTCTTGATCCTGAAATTTTGATTTAGTGAACCACAGGACAAAATCGTGATGATTTTTTTTGTGTTGATCTTTTTCGGTACGAGCTTTAGTTTCGGCTTTCAGATCAAGCCGAGCTAATTTCCCGTAGTCTTTCAGTTTAGACGTATCAAAGTAGACATTGCCACCAGTGACATAGGTGAAAGCGTTTTTTTCGAGTTGTTGAATGAGTTTGATTTGTTCTTTGATGTGATCAGTTGCTTTACAAAGAATGTCTGGGGCGAGAAGATTGAGTTTGTGATAATCAGTCTTGAATGCAGTGGTGTAAAATTCAGCGATCTCCCATACCGTTTTTCCTTCCCGCTTGGCTCCTTTGAGCATTTTATCTTCCCCTTGGTCGGCATCAGAGGTAAGATGACCAACATCAGTGATATTCATGACGTGTTTTACTTTATAGTTATTAAAGAAAAGAACGCGTTTGAGGATGTCTTCAAAGAGAAAAGATCTCAGATTGCCAATGTGCATGTAATTATAGACAGTGGGACCGCAGGTGTACAGTCCGACGGATTTATCTTTAATAGGAGTAAAGATTTCTTTTTTCCTGGAGAGGGTGTTGAAGAGTTTGAGGGACATTGTCACTTCGGTCAGATCTCTCTTTTAATCTCGTTTAAAAATTGTTCTACATCCGGAATAACTTCTCCGTGAACAGCGCTATAAACTAGATCATCTCTTATTAATGCGTACTCATGTGCTAATAGATTGCGCATCCCCTTAGCCTCGCTAAGTTTCATGGCGATAGCTGAGGTGATAATTTTATTCTTCCCTAAAATAGCAAAAAGTTCTTTATCTGTTGTTGGGACAGGTAATTTTTTGTACTTAATAAGCATAAACCCAAGGTCTACACACGCTTCAATGATTTTCTCAAAAAATCTTTCACAAGCGGCGCGATCGCGAAAGTTTTTTTCATATTGAGCGAAGTTATCTGGAACAATTTCTTCTAGTTCTGTTAGATACTGTGAGATTTCTTTTATTTTAGCGATGATTTTTTCTTTCACGTTGAGATTTCCAAAGTAGCAATCTTTTGTTTTAATTCATAGAATAATTCTTGGTTGACACGTATAAAACTCATTTCATCAAAGGTTGGAGAATGGAATAATACTTTATGATTGTCCGCGATTGTTTTTTTAATCTTCTGTGGAAGGACATTAAAAACCTGTAAATCAACGATATCAGGAAGAACACCCATTACTTTGACACGAAACATAAACGCTTCTTTTTCGGTGGGCATTTTTTTAAAAACTACACAAATATCAATATCCGACCTCCAGATGGCAGTTCCATCAGCGTAAGAGCCAAATAAAAGTATAGCGTTGATATTATGTTCTTGGTCTTCTTTGAGAATCACATCTACTGCTTTTTGGATGGTTCTTTGTACATTAATTGGTTTATCTGGCTTCTTTTCCAGTTTCATACGGTTGAAATAGAGGGAAGCTTTTTATTATTTGCGCTCTGAAAAAGATCAAGAACGATTCACCAATTTTTTAATCTCGGCGTTGAGTACTTTTCTACGTTGTTGAGCTTCTTTCTTTCGTTGTTCTGCTTCAGTTACCACTTGATCTACGCTTTGTCTTTGCTTTTCTAAATCACGCAGGCGTTTTTGATACGCATCACGCAGAAGCTGTTCTTGGATATCTTTTGAGAGAGTATACCCTAAATGTACTGCGGCTTCATTAGCTTCATTAAAATTGTGCAGCAGCTTATCAACATCGCCGCGTCCTGCGGCTTCTCGAGCAAATTGCACACAGCGAGTGACATTCTTTTGATAATAGCGGTCGGCAGTGGATTTGACAAGAGAAGCAGCGGTTTCTTCAGACAAAGGAAGCGGCCTTTGGAGGGCATTAGTGTACGCTCTCATAATAGTGATTTGGCGAAGACAATCGGCAGGCAGGGAATGATCTCTTTTTCCTTGGGCATGCTCATATGCTCGTTGCACAGCCAGTTCAAGCCGCGATTCATAGAAACTTTCCCACAAGAGGTCTGCGGAAAAAGCTGAAGCAGGGGAAGTTTTTTTCTGCATTAAAGCGTTAAGTTCATCGACGCCGCCAGGTTCCTGGAATGGAATACGACTGAGACGGGTTTCCAATTGATGCGGTTTTGCTGGGTTATCATAGATGCTGTGATCATATACTCGAGCACGAAAATTTATGTTTCCATCCCACGTTAAACACAATACTTCGGTTTCGAGCTTCTCATATTCAGCTACGTACTGAATCGGAACGACACGCATATGGTGATATTCAGGTTTAGGTTTCATAGGGTTAATTTATTATTTCTTAGTAGGAAAATTTGAGAGATATAAATTGTTGTTGTACTTTTAAAGTACAATAAGAAAGATTTTTAAAGGATAATGAATTGTGTATGCCAATGGACACAGATATTTTACTTCAGGCTGGTCTTTCCCAGCGGGAGATCATTCTTTATAGAGCGTTGATAGCCGAAAGTGAACAAACCGCCAGCGAGTTGTCCAAGAGGACAGGACTAATTCGCACTAATGTGTATGACTTGCTCAATACGTTGATCAAAAAAGGAATTGTTGCGTACGTGATTCGAAATGGAATGAAATATTTCTCCGCGGCAGAGCCGGAAAAGATCTTAGATTTTGTCGATCAAGAGAAAAGAGAGTTGGATGAAGTTAAAGAACAATTGCAACAGATGCTACCACAACTGCGACCCCTCCATTTGAAGCAGGAAAGACCAATTATTGAAGTCTATGAAGGCAAAGAAGGATTGAAAACAATTTTAGAAATGTCGATACGTGAATCGCTGAGAACCAAAAAGGAAATTATCGGCATTTCAGTACAGCAACAAAAATGCCGAGAATTAGCTGGGCCGTATCATATCCGCTGGTATAAAGATCGGGAGAAGTACAACGTTAAAAGTCGGTATCTGATGTCGGCGGAAGAAGCGGTTATTCCGGTGAAGTATACTTTGTTTAAGATATTGCCTCTTGAAGCGAAGAATCCGAATGAAATATTTATTTTCGGCGATGTGACGACGCAGTTCTTTTTTGTTGGTGATCTCTTTACCGCGATTGTGATTAAGAACAAAGAGATTACGCAGAAGTATCGGGATTATTTTGATTTCTTGTGGGGGATGATGATTCCTCAAAGAATACTTAATTACTAATAAGTAATAATTACCAAAATATTTAAAAGTGCACCTTCTTTCTACGTCGCATCCCATGACTATAATTAAGACACTACAAGATATACTCTCATGTCCTTTAGTTCACACTGCCCTGTTTGGAACGGCAGGAGGTGCAGCTGCTCTAAATGGAGCTACATTAGACGAAATCACTTTGCTTGGAGCGCTAGGATTAGGAGCAGATACCATTAATTATGGAGGAACGCGATTAGCGTCTAGGAGATGGACCAGAGAACTCGATATTACAAAAGTCGTTGGAAAGAAGTATCTTTCAGGTATTGCTGACCTTGTACGCTCACAAACAGGTTTCCAAGGCAAATGTCAGATCGCTGAAATGCCTCTACAAGTTCAAGGAACATCGGTATTCTCGGGAAATGGTTATTTTAAATTAGTCTATTTTGATTTTGATGATGGAAATACCGCAAAATTATTTTACAAATATGCAACCAAAAATACAACCTCAAGAGGTGCAAAGGTAACAAAAATTCTGCATGATTGTGGAGTCTCAATAGTTCCAGATGTGCTTCTTCCTGTTGGATGGTCATTTCATCACAACTCAAATGATCGAGAAGGTACTTTTTTTCAATTTGCTGAAGGAACCACGATAGAAGAACAGTATAACCTTGGTACTACAGAAAAATCCAATCAAAATAGTTCTTTGGGATCCTTGATAGATACTTTGTTTTCATTGCTCACAAAACAGGTATACACAAATCCAGAAGTGCAACGGATCAAAGAAAGCCATGAATCATCGCTTTCTGACTATGACTTTGAACTGACAGCCCATTCTTTTCACCAAACTTTAGCCAAAAAGATGACTGATGAGCAAGATCTTCTTTCATTGGCAGCTGCTCTTGATTTTTTGTATGAATTTGACACAGCATACCGAAAATCAATGAGTGATGTTGATCGAGTTCTTGTTAATGGAGATTTGCACCAAAGCAACGTGCTAGTTAAGAATGGCAATGTCAAAGCAGTTATAGATTGGGACAATGAACAATATGCCTCCCCGTACCTTGATTTTTATCATTTTTCATTGATCTCTGACTTTGAAAGATGCCCAGAGTTTACGCAAAAACGTCAAGCATTCCTAAAACTATTTCCGCTTCAAGATCATCAAAGAAGTATTATTGAATTTGAGGTTGCTCTCAGTTTGCTTCACCGCTATTATGGTGTGTATGAACAACAGTTATTTGATCCTCGCTATGAACAAGACATTTTAACTTCCTGTCGATACTTACTAGAAAGAGCAAACCAAGCGTTGCATCAATATGTTAATCAAACAGGAGATAATAATATTGAGCAAAGGTATACTAAATATGTTCACATAAAATTTGGACAAGTAGCCGCAGTGGAATTAGACGACAAGGCAAGTGTAGCTTATTTGCATCGTCTTAATCATCAGGCAAGAACTACCGATTACCACGCTCAGACAACGCATAATATCCAGACACATGTTAGAGAGCAAGGAGAATCTTTTACTTCCCAACACCGGGCGGCAGCAACTATTGAATCTGCTGGAAACGCTCTTGCAATAGCAGGTCTGGGAATTGTTGCAGATTCTTTACTGAATGAGTATTCTGAACTAATCTCTCCTCAATTATTGGTGTTATCATTAGCCATGATTGGCGTTACAGCAGGAAGCAGGAAGACAAATAGTATGCAACGTATGCTTAATTATTTAGGCAATATTATTACACGGTCGTAGCCAATCCGAAGAGTACAGTACTTGACATTTGAATTAACCTAACTGCCTCGCCAAGATAGTATAACGCAACATTGTCAATACATTTATGAAGCTGCAATTGTTCTTCGACACTCACCAGCAGTTGTTGTTTCTTTAAGGCAATGTCATTTGCTATTCTTAAATCAAGTTTGTAAAACCCATGATAATACATGCTAAAGAGATCCTTACTGGACATTAGGAGCTGCACTGTTTGTGGTTTAAGTTTCTTTCTGTGTTTACTCTGAAAAGAATGTAAATAAAAATACGCATGGTGAATAAGGGAAAGTAGTGATACGGCATAATAAAGCAAATATGAATTTTTTCCATCAAGTTCATACTTAATAATTAATCGCCTTGTTAGATTGGTATAACTATCAATCATTTCTTTTGCAGATTTTCTTTTCTTAGGATCATAGGAATTTATAGTAATCGCTTTCGCTATTTCTTCGATTTCTAATTGGATCATCAGAAATAGTTTTCTCAGGATTACAGCGTACTTATCGGCAGTTGGTTCAGCGATATTTTCAATGATAATCTGCGTTTTATCTTTCTCGACTACTTCAAAACCAATGAGCGTCTGCCGCGTGATTTCTTCAACAATCTCAACCTGGTCTGGTGAATTGTAGGTCAAAATAATTTTATCAAAGCCTTTCCGATAGGTTTGATTTAAGACGTTACGAATGGTTCGTTCATTAAAATTTTCTACGTTTACATAGGCTTCTGGCAGCGTTGCTATTTTGGACGTACTGAAGATTAACGTATTTTCTTTTTCTAGAACATCCAACTCATCGCCAGCAGTTAATTGATGTTTAGTAACCCATTTCTTCGGAATTGTAATAGTTAGTACGCCCGTCCCCTGTTTGATTAATTTACGATTCATGTGATTCTTTAGATAGATCTTACATTTAAATTTTTCGGTAAATATATTTAAGATATATAAAATATACAAAAGATATATCTCTTAGTGTATTTGTTACTAAAAAATGAATATTACTAAGAGGAATGAACAATGACTTGGATCACTGGTTTTTTCAGAGGACAAGGAAATAGAAACCCAGTAAACTCTGGAGAAGGACAATCCATACACAGAGCATTAGTACTGGACTCAGAACAAATCAAGTTGGCCTATGGAACACATGCAGAAGAGCGTAAATTCATCCAAGAGAAAGCTACTCAAGCTCGAGATGTAGTTATTGGAGAAAGAGTCATTTTTGATCCCATGACCTGTAAAATTGCAGGACTAGCATTAGATTCTGTTTTCAGCCGTCTCTCGAGAGATGATGCAATGAGTTCAGGAAGAGAAGATGCTTATAATAATCTTCCAAGAGAAGGGCAGAGAGTAATAGAGGCTCTACAACGTGTGTTCTACCCCGGGTGGGATAGATATACGGAACAGAGTAACGCTTTAATTCCTAGTGCGACTTATAATCCACTCGCACAGATCATAGGTAAACATGAATCAATGACCACACTCTCCTGCCCGGCTGCAGAGAACAGGCGAATAAATTCACTTTTTTTACAGGGACCTGATTTCGTCTTAGATTATGAAATAGCAGCAAGAGAATTACGCACTGTAGAAACTTCTTTTGCCGGTCATGATCAAGAATATTTAACATTTTTGGAAAGAAATTATGGTTTTTTAACAAGATCAACGAGCGATAGTTTTTACAGAAAGTGTATCGGAACCGTAGAACTCAAAGGACCAAAAATAGGACTTGCTTTATTTGAACCCGGAGGTAATACTTATTTGACTCTTTCATATGGAGAACAACTAACTAAATACCATGAAGTAAAGCAAGTAATTGATGATGTAATTCATCGTCTGGAACAAGCACAACTACTCGCTGCGGAAGTCTTTCGTCCTGAACATAGACAGTTGTTTACAGTAGAGGTACATTACGCATGAAAACCTACCTATTCTGGGCCGAGAGAAAATGACAGAGGAAAAATGATTACAGTGGCATTACAATACACTCAAGTGTTAGAGAGCCTATTTTCAGTTCCAACTAATGATTCAAATTCAAACCCACGCGTTGGTTTTGAAAAAACATTGGTACTATTTGTAGCAAGAAATACATTGCAATCAAATCGCAAATTTGGATGTTATCACTGTCTTAGAAGTATTCCCACATCTGCCCTCGAGATAAGGTTGGAAGAGTTCGATAATCAAAATGGACTTTCAGTTTCAAGATTTTACTTCCACGGTGGGTGTTACACTAAAGGGGCGCAGGATTATCACGATAGACAAAGACTCAATTTGAATGTATTAAATTGATAACCACTCCCCCTTGGAGTTATAGTAAAAAAGGCTCTGTAGAAAAAGTCGCCGCTTAGGCCAAAATGTAACCTGAGAACTGCTGTTCGTAAGACTAGTTGATAGGTGCCGCCTCTCAAAATTAGACATCAAAGCGGCACGAAGGTTACGGCCAAGGTGACTTTTTCAAGATTTTCTACAGAGCCCACAAAAACCAAAAATATAAATACCCCATGTTATATTCTTGTTAAGTAATGGATAGTAAAAATAGAGTATTAGTTATTCTTATTGTCGCTGTCATAACTTTCATTCTTATAACTGGTTGTGCTCCTCAAGGAGATAATCCTGCTGGAGAAGCATCCAAAGCTGTTCCTAGGCCAATTTCTTGTTCAGATCAACTCTCATTATCTCAAAGTAAGCTCAATGAGGTACGAGGTGAGCTCGATAAACTAAAAGGAGATTTCAATAAAGTCAATAATGCTTCACAGTTGAAAGATAGTCAAATTAGTGAACTTAACCAGAAAGTGTCTGGTCTCCAACAATCATGGGAAGATAAATCAGAAAAACTAGAACTTTGCAGAGCAAGGTGTCCTTTACTATTCCGTATAGTCATCGATATAGATGAAAATAATTCTTTTTATTATAGAAATCCTTATGGGGTTGGTGGGGTTGTTGGTACAGAAAATACTTCCATTTATTATAACCATAGCTTATACTTACCACAGTTAGATTACTCAGTAAGAGCCGTACGTACTAGTTCCAACTATTATAACTATGTTTATGAACATAATATGACTGATGAGCAATATAGTGAGATTACAAGAAATTCAGAGAAAATTGCAGATCTTCCCCTTCACGATAGATCAAGAGGTGTTTTTGCACAACTGTTTAGATATTATGGAGGTCTTACTTTGTATCTTTCTGATCCAACAAATCCTGAGCATGCATTAGGAGGGATATATTTTTCAAAAGCAACTCCGGGGCAAGTTGAGCAGTTTAAATTGTCGCATCCAGAAGCCTCATTTGATAATTACATAACTCCAGCCGATAATCCCAATCTTGTCGTGACGGCTTGCGATTAGTAGGTATGTGCATAGCTAAATAATTG
>DUGB01000074.1 GCA_013331555.1 Candidatus Woesearchaeota archaeon | reverse complement strand
TTACAGGAGAAAAAAGACTTGACCCATCTTGTCAAAAATAGTATTTCCTTCATTCAATTCCATATCTATCAAATATCTTGGAGAATGAGTCACGGCTATGTTGTAAAGACACTCCTCGTACTTCCTGAATTTAAATTGTGGAGGGGTAATTAATTTCCCAAAAAATAAGTATATCTTCTCCACGCCTTCAATTCGAGTCGTCTCAAGCACGCTATTTCCCGTGCTCCGCCAATGATCCTGCTTAGTGATTTTAACTTCAACCCCATAATATTGCTTAACCACTATATCGGGGAAGCGATGGCCCGTGACTAATTGTATAGTTCCCTCAAATTCTGTATTCTTCGCGGAAATCAACAATGAGCTATAAACCTCTTTCTCAAAATCAGATGATGACTGACCGCGAAAACGTTTGCTAGACTTAGCGGCTTCGGATTGAATAACATTAATTCCACTATTCAACAAAGACTCAAACGCGGCCCCTTCCGCTTCGGTTCTTTTCGATATTATCATCTTCGCCCTTTCTTAAATAACTTCGGCCATAATTCCCGCAATCTCCAAGCTACATGAAAAGCGAGTAACGGAGGAACGGCGTTGCCAATTACCCTATAGCCATCAGATGAACTCATGGAGAATTCTTCTCCCCGCGCGGACGCGCTTCTTATAAACTCAAAATCATCCGGAAAAGTCTGGATTCTCGCGCATTCCCTAACGGATAATCTTCGCTCTTTTAGCCCCAAAGCGAATTCTTCTTGATATTTCCCGCCGTGCTCTTTTGATAATCTACGAAACTCAATGTTGCCATGATGCTCCGCGCGAATCGTAGGTCCTAACCCCTTCAGATCAACTTCACTCTGCCCTTGACAATGCTTCCCATACCATTTGGCTTTAGAATAGGACTTTTGGGCCAAATCTAATGATGCTTCAGGTTCTTTTAAGCTGACAAAAGCGTCCTGCACTGTAATGTATGGGAATAGTGAAGAATTCTTATCAACGTCTCCGTGAGTTGGCCGCGGATAAGGACTATAAGGAGAATCTTCTTTCAAATTCCTAAGATGTTCTAAGGCTTTCTTTGTTAAAGACTCTTTCTTGAAGCCGATAAAAATCACTCTCTCGCGAGTTTGCGGAACTCCGAAATCTTGGGCCTTTAAAACCTTGGCGTCAATTACTAAATAACCATTTTCTCCTATTGAACGAAAATCATTTTCGATGATTTTTTTAACATCTGCCAAAGAAGTTAAGCCCTTAACATTTTCGGCGATGAATATTTTCGGCCTAACAATATCGACCACCGCTCTCATCCACATGTATAACTTCCCGCGATTTTCTTCTGATGGCTCGTCTCCATTTAAAAACCCCCCGTGATGGGCCTTATGTGAAGCGAATCCATTTCTTTTACCCGCGACGCTAAAATCCTGACAAGGAAAACCGCCGACGATAATATCAGCTTCCGGAAATGTATCGCTCCCTCCCGCCATGTGCCTTTTAACCAAATCCACGACGCTCTCTGTCCGAAATAATGACCCGTTATTATTTTCTTTATCAAAATAAGGAACCCAGCTTGCCTTAGCGGCTGGTGAAATGTCATTCGCGAAAATAGTCTTGAATTCTGTCTTTGGCAATCTAACCCAATATTTGTTAACTGGGTTCTTGATCCATTCGGGATGAAGCTTAGGATTAACTGATTTCCGTAAAACGTTAAAATTACCTTCAAATCCCAAATCCATGCCACCACAACCAGAAAACAAAGATATAACTTTTATCATCTTCTTTTTATCATTCATTTTTTCCGCTCAGTTCTCCAATAATCCTTCTTCAGCGAAACTAAAATAAGAATTATCCCCAAGAATGACGTGATCTAAGAAATTGATTTTTATTGGCGCGCTTATTTTCTGTATATCCCGAGTCAAGTTTCTATCCTCGATGCTTGGCTCACACATCCCGGATGGGTGATTATGAACACATATAAACGACGTAGCGAAACTTTCTAAAGCTTTATGAAAAATTTCTCTCACTATGGGATTAACCTCATCCACAGTACCATCACTTAACTCGCAGATATTTATTAAGCGATTTTTAGTATCAAGATAAAGAACTCGAAAGGTTTCTTTCTTTAAATCACGCATCCTAGGAAACAATAGAGAGGCGACGTCTTTCGCTTTTTCAATTTTTATCTTTCCAGTGTTGATATGGCCCTCAAAAAACCTTCTGCCGATTTCTANNCGCGCGAGCTATATCCAAAGCGCTATGCCCTTGAACACCAGTTCTTAGAATAATAGCCAACAACTCGGCGTCACTCAATGATTTCTCGCCATTCTTTAATAACTTTTCTCTGGGGCGATCGTCAGCGGGCCAATTCTTTATGCTTTCCTTATTCGCGCGAGATTGTGGCATACTAGACAGCTCTCTATATTGATATCTCTATGGTGTAAGTAAAACAAAAAACCTCCGCTTCATAAGCGAAGGTTTGGATTATTTTATAGTGGCAGTTCCCCCTTCAAACGTACCACTTTCTTCCGATTGTTG
>DUGB01000060.1 GCA_013331555.1 Candidatus Woesearchaeota archaeon | reverse complement strand
GTTAGAAAGATACAAGAAAATATCTCAGAATGTCTGCTCTTTATAAATGAAAATCAGTCAATCAAGAAATTCTTCGACGAGCTAAGGAGAAAATGTCAAACATGAGTAAGGTAAGAATATTTCATAAACTCTTCAAGAACAAACTCTGGAGCATAAAGCTTCAGATTTGGATCAAAAAGGAGGATGGCTGTCGTGCTTGCTTTAATCAATCCAGCAAACAAAATATTTGCATCGACAATAAATTCCATCCTATTTTTTAGATCTTCCTCGAGCTTTTTGACTTACCTCTCTTCCTAATTGAAGAGCATCTTCTTCTATCAAAGTTGAATTTCTTGTAAATTCTCGAAATTTATGGAGCATTATCAGTCGTTGTTGTATTGCCTCTCTCGCTACAGCACTCCAGTTAATTTCTGGAAATTCATCCATATCATGTTTCATATCTTCTGCGACAGATAATGTTATACTTACCATTTGATCACTAGTATATTATGTTTAATACGTTCAATCAGTTAGAATATTTAAATGTTTCTCTTGTAATTTCTAAGTCAGCTCTCTCACTACTTCCTCAGCATCTGCTCAACTTCTCGACGAGTTGTCGCCTGTTCCGGTTTCTTATCATCCCGAAAGCGAATAAAACGTGGAAAACGCAATGCTAAACCAACCGCATGAAATGGACTTTGGGTAATCTCTGCTCCCAGCACTTCTACAACAATAACCGGTTCAAACCACACTTCCGGCTCCATTTCTTTCTTGACAATAACACGAGCAGGGCACTTTTCCCGCTGATACTTTTTCAACAGCACCGGTAATTGTTCTAGAACTTCATCTGTTAATCCCGTTCCCAGCTTGCAAAAACTCTCGAAAGTATCGCTTTTGTTATTATAAACCGCACACAATAACGCACCATAAACTCCTTGCCGTTTACCTCGACCTGAATAGGCTCCAATAATAACCAGATCAAATGTATCAGCCAGTGAAGTTTCGTAGTCTTTCTTCCATTTAATCCAATTCCAACCACGCACTCCTGCTTGGTACACGGAATCACTCGCCCGAGATTTAATAATAATACCTTCATATCCTTCTTTCAGCATTTTCTGAAAGAAATCACTCATCTCCATAACATCTTCAGTCACAATTCGTTCCGTCAACGTCACTGCTTTATTCTTATGAACAATTTTCTCCAGAAGCGCAGAACGCTTAACATAAGCTTCATGGAGAAATGACTTTCCATTATAATAAAGTACATCAAACAACTTAATCTGGACAGGAATTTTTGCAACATATTCTTCAACGTCATATTTTCGCCGCCGTTGCATCAACAGTTGAAAAGGTAAATGGTTTCCTTTCTCATCTATCGCAATGACCTCTCCTTCCACCACAAATTCTTCAGCATCTATTTGTTTAGCAAGAGCTTTAACTACATCCGGAAACTGATCTGTAATCACATCTAAGCAGCGTGAAAACAACGTTATTTTTCCTTTCTTATTTTTGTGAGCTTGGATTCGTTCACCATCATATTTTGCTTCGACAGTAACTTCGCCCGGAATTTTATCAGGAATTTCATCCAGCACCTCAACCCGCTGGCAAAGCATCATTTGGATTGGTCGCCCAACCTGAATATCAATCGCCTCAATCCCTTTTAGTCCTTTTGTCATGAGAGTTTCCGCAATTATTCCCACATCCGGACAAATATTGTATGCCTGCTCTAATATTACTTTATTTTTCTTATCGCCAGTAAACGCTATTGCTAGAGCATCAAGAAGAGCTTTGTATCCCGCACCTAACCGCAGCGTTCCCAAAGCAATGCGCGTAACATACCTCGCTCCCATAGGACTGGCTCTCTGTAATAACGTAGCAAGCTGTGTGACTTTCGCATCGTGAGAACCGCTTCCGGTCGAAGCAGCAAGAATATGCATCTTCCCAACGAGATCATGAACTGTGAGCGGCTTCAACGGAACAAGTGTTCGCGGCTTTTTCTGAAGGACTTTTTGTGCTGCGATTCCCGCATCCCCGGTCTCTCTCACCATTGCAGTAATTTTCGTTATTTCCATTCCACTAGCCAAAGCTATTGACTTTAGAACAGATTTTTCAGCTATACCCAACACGGTATCATCAAAATCTGAGCTTATTCTCCCCAACAAAAGATAACAAACATTAACCAAATCTTCCTGAGCAACAGTCTTAAGAAATTCAGCAAGTAAGTCCCGAATAGTGTTACCTGAAGAGACGGTCTCCAGCCTTTCAAAGATTACCGCTAAGCATTCAAAATCCATACTTTTCCAAATGCGTTTGTCTTTATATGTTTTTCAGTCTGGATATTCTTTCTGAATAAAGTATTTAAAACCTAATGACTTTCTAGAACACAGTGAGAGCAAGAATTCTTCCGTACATTGTTTCTCTACTTCTTGCACCATCACTAGCGAGAGCCTATCCAGAGCTCCCGCTGTGTGAAGAGAGTGTTAGTTTAGAACAAATAGTAGAAAATGTTAGGACAGAATTGACCCCTGATCAAAAAAGAAAAATTAGACTTATTTATGACCTAAATAACTTTCTAAGAGAAAGGAGTTATGCTAAAGGGCGGGCATTTTGTACTTTGGAAGATACTCTGAAACCAAGCTCAAAACTCGCCGGCCTTGCTGCTTCTCGCAAAGACACATTTAACACTGAAACAGAGCCTTTGTTGCTCCACGCCATAGACACTCCCGCAAGAATAGCAGAGATTGCCAGGCATTATCACCCAGATTACCATGATGTCTACGTTTATGAAGTATACACCCCTTACTCTCAAGTTTCACCCTCATTTCTTGATCTATCCCCAAGTCAAATTATCCATCTAGTCATTCACGAACGCGTTCATGACGAAATTGAGCTGCCTCGCATTTTAGAAGAAGCGATGGCCGATATCGCCAGCTATTCATTGGGAATGGAATTTCTAGATGAATTTCAACGTTGGGATGAATACCATGATGACGTAGAACAAAATCTAAATCGTCAGCTCCGAAGAGCTAAAGTACTTGGCCAAGTATATTCTCAATTAAGTGCATTATATGCCAAAAAAGATCTTACCACACTCCAAAAAATAGTACTGCGCCAGGATCATTTTGAATATGTTAAACAAGAACTTGGTGATACTGTCGTCAATAATGCCACGATTGCTCGTGAACTGTATTACACCCGGCAATTTTTACTTCTCTGGGATATCCACATGGGTATGGGCAATAACGCCGCAAAAACAATTGCTTTCTACCAAAGGCTCCCCGGTGATCATATTGATGCTTCAGCGATCCTTGATGAGAGATACGCAAGTATCAAAGGCTTTTATCAAGATGAAACTACTAAAAAAGAGTAAATATTAAAAACAAGTGGTTTTTTCAAGTAACTGTGGTAAAAGGTTTTCGTGGGGTTATGATCGGATTTTTAGTCATCCTTCTCTCCATTGGTGTACTTTCTGTCTCTGAAAAATATCTTCCTTCGCCTTTTAACACCAATGCATTTGATGTTCACTCTCCCGGCGATTGGATTAAAGAAGACCAAATTAAAGTATATTCACAAAGAATCCTCATTAATATCCCCAATGCTAGCTGGTCTTCGTTTACCGACACAAATTCCATGGACCCTTTTCTTGACATTGGAGCAAACGCAATCCAAATTAAACCCGTAAATCCATTCAATATTTCCTCTGGTGACATTATCTCATTCAACACTACCCAAGGATTAATTGTTCACCGAGTTATAGAACGCGGTGAGGATGAACTAGGCACGTACTACATTGTCAAAGGTGACAACAATCCCCTTCAGGATCCTCAAAAAGTTCGTTTTGAACAAATAACAGGGGTCGTTGTTGCAATAATTTACTAAGAATTTTCCCGCTACGTTTATTAATAATTATAAACTAGTTCAGATCATGACTCTCAGTCAATGGATTAACCCACAATATCTTCCATTCCAGGGAGAATTAAACAGTAATTTTATGAAAGCTTTGCCATTCCCTCATCTTGAACTTACCAACTTCTTTATTCAAGAAAAAGTTATTCAACTTGTCCAAGCTCTGGCCGAAGAACGCTTCGAACCTAAAACTGCTGATCTCTTTCAATTAAAACAAACCCACGATATTATCAGTTCATCAAATTTCCATCTTCAGCAATTCCGTAATTTTCTCATCTCCGCAGAGTTCAGAGAATACCTAAACTCAGTAACAATGAAGAAACTTCAGCCAACCAAAGTTGACCTTTCTGGAAGTTTATATGAAGACACGGATTTTCTTCTTTGCCATGATGATCAATTAGAAAAACGAAGTATTGCTTTCTTTCTCTATCTATCAACAATGGAAAAGGAAGATGGAGGCAGGCTTTTCCTCTACGACTCAGAAAAAAGAGAACCGACAACCGTAAAAACAATAATTACACCAAAATTTAACACGTTCGCTTTTTTTGAAGTATCAGCAAAATCATTTCATGCCGTTGAAGAAGTAATCAGCAAAACGCAGCGCATTGCATTAAGCGGGTGGTTCCATGCCCATNNAGACACCAGAAGAATACAAAAAAATTCAAACAAAGATCAAGAACACTCATTATACACATCAATCAATCCCTACTCGTTCCAGTTACAGCACTGCTCAACCAACATTAGAACTGCAATCAATTATTTTCTCATCAGAACTGCGATCATTTCTAGGAACAATCTTAAATTCAAAAAATTTAAAGATTCAGCTTCAAGCATATGCCTTCGGATGGAAAGATTATACGTTGCTCCATGATGATGAACTCCAACATTCGTCAACTGAATTTATCATTGATTTTACTGAAAACTGGAACCAGTCTTGGGGTGGCAATAGTATTCTTGTCAACGGCTCAGGAGATTATTACCCTTTAGCTTTCAGGGGAAATACCATGGTTCTTTTTCATCGAAAAAAAAATGGCGCAGTTTTACCCAATATGTCAATCATTATGCGCAAAAAAAGAAAAGAATCTTCCTGTACGGAACAATACAAACGAAAAACTTATAATCCCCTTCTGCCCTCAGCGTCCATTATGCCTAAAGTACACACGAGAAAAAAGCGCCGGTCAAGAATTAGATCTCATCTCAACGGGAAAAATACCCTTGCCACACGCAGAAAAAAATAGAGACCACTAAATATATAAAGATGATTTTTCTTTGTATGTCGTGAGATGATAGATGTAGAGCTGTTACAGCATTTTCTATTAGCCATTGTTTTAGGTACTCTTATTGGCCTTGAACGTGAATATGCCCGTTATCGCAAGCGTGGACATGATTTTGCAGGCATTCGTACCTTCCCGCTCATCGCCCTCTTCGGAGCTCTAGGAGCGTATCTCGCAGAACTAATCTCCATCTGGATTCTCTTGATTAGTATGTCTCTTATTGGTTTGCTCATTATTTTCGCATATCTCGCCATTACCCGCCACACCAAAACCCATTTTGGTGCTACGTCTGAAATGGCGGGTTTCCTAACTTTTTTTATTGGCGTTCTGAGTTACTATGGCGAAACAAGTTTTGCTCTGATGCTAACAATCATTATCACAATTATCCTCTACGCTCGCTCGGTACTCCATCATCTTGCTGAACGGGTTACAAAACAAGAAATGACCCATACCTTACTTTTTATCGTGATTGCATTTTTAATCTTGCCTTTTCTCCCTGACAAAGGCTACGGTCCATATGAAATTTTTAATCCTTTTCTGGTCTGGTTAATGGTTGTCTTTGTCTCCGGAATCAGTTTTATCGGCTATGCACTTATAAAGTGGTTAGGACGAAAAGGATTGCTCGTCACCGCTGCATTAGGTGGAATTATCAGCAGTACGATTGTGGCGACAAGTTTTGCAGCTCGAAGTAAAACTGAAAAGAAATATGTCCATCTCTTAGCACTGGGTGTAATCATTGCCAATGGCGTCATGATTATTCGTGTTCTGATTGAAGTTTTTGCCATCAACCGCCAGCTTTTTCTTCATCTTATAATTCCACTCGGCATTCTCATTGTAATAACAGCAGTTCTTACCCATTTCAGCCTGCAAAAATTACATAAAAAGAAAACAAATTATTCACAAATTCAAGTATCCTCACCATTTAAACTTCTTCCGGCGCTCAAATTTGCTCTTCTTTTTGCAGGAACTATTGCGCTAATCAAAATCGGCCATCTCTATTTATCTTCTCAAGGCGTTTATCTTATCAGCTTTATCTCAGGGCTCGCCAATGTTGATGCCATTACCGTTTCTTTATCACAACTCGCCGAAAATAGTATTACCTCATCAGTTGCAGCTAAAGGGATCTTAATTGGAGTTCTTACCAATACCGCTGTTAAAGCCGGCATTGCTGCCTGGTTAGGCGGAAAAGAATTCCGTAACATTATCATTGGTTTTATGAGCTTTCTTGTTGCAGTAGGAATTGGAATTACGATTTTAATGTAGGAGACTGAGCTTTTTCCCAGAGAATATCAAATTGATTGCGATATGAGTCTGCAACTCTTTTACTTTGGATAAAGATGAGGTGGTGTGGTTCACCCCAAAGGAACATAGCCAGACGATCAGCATAAGTTACAAAAGCAAGATTGCCAATAGTTTCTTTGGGAAGGAATCTATACACTGTTGTTTTTGCCTGCGGTAGTATCGTATTTCCTTCTTTAGCAATGAGCCTTTCTGTAATGCCATTCCGGACAATTTTTGCTAAGTACTGATCTAAACGTGGTTTAATTAGAGGATCTATCCTCATTAAAAAATCATCATCAACACCATAAAATAAAGCTTCGTCTCCTTTCTTAAGGTGGATGAGAATATCATTCAATAACGTCCTAAAAACAAATTTTCCTGTCTGTAGTTCAACATGAATATCCTGTACTGGTTTTAATCTCAATGATTCCAGTTTCTGAGCTACTTTTTCAAGCGCTTCTAGCCTTTGTTTACTCACTTCAACAAGTTGTTTGGGTGGTAGAGCAGCATAACAGCGTTTCTGATTCTGCAGAATCGTACCAACAATACCCTTTTCTTGCAAGCGTTGGAGAACATCATAAATATACGGTCTTGCAAATCCCGTTTGTTTAGCAAGATCTGCAGGCTTAATTGTCCCTTTATTTAAAACAGCTAAATAGACTGTAATTTCATTGTCACTAAGTCCAAAATCTCGTAACTCCTGTTCCATAAGTGAGCAAAAAGCTTCGTTCTATATAAGTGTTGTTATTTAAATTACGACAATAATATATATACTCGTAATTTAGTTGCCACTAAAGAGAGATAATTAATATGGACCAAGACTTACTCAGACTAGAACGAGAGGACGTAGAAAGAGTTCTTACAAGTTCCAGAGGTAACACCATATTTCAAAATACACTAGAAGTAAGCACAGCTCAGGAAATTGGTCCACTCCTTATGCATTATATTTGTTTTAATCGTTTCTTTGGAGCTGGAGTAGCACATTTATCTTCCCAAATTGCGATTCAACCATTTTTTCGTGATTCTCAAGAAGAGTTGCAATCTTTGGAACGATAGAAGCATGGAAGTAGCAGCAAGAGTCTTTGCAGCAGCCATAGACGAGTTCGGAGACAGAGATATTCCTTCTCATCCTACCCATAGAATGTTAGCTCAAGGGGTTGCGAAGAAATGTGTGAGATATTTTCCTAACTTAAGTCCCACTAAAGCAGATCAAATTTTGGAATCATATCAAGATATTGACAGGAGAGTTTGTCAAGGTTATGGTATGGGTGCTCAACTTGACGAGACAGAAGTATTTCAGTCCCTAGGATTTCATATCGGTTCAGAACTATTAGCTGATGAAGAGTTTAGGATTCTTGACAGAACACTTCGTCGTGAATATCCTGAATTAGTCCAATATTTAGAACAAACTCCAGTAGCAGTATCAGGTACTTCTCTTCCTGGCTATCACTGGCTGCGTATTCATACCAGTGTTGAAATGGATCATTTTGAACATGCTGTTCAAGCAGCAAATGTAGCTCTCCAACCCAAGTTTGACAGTTTGCCA
>DUGB01000059.1 GCA_013331555.1 Candidatus Woesearchaeota archaeon | reverse complement strand
GTTAGAAAGATACAAGAAAATATCTCAGAATGTCTGCTCTTTATAAATGAAAATCAGTCAATCAAGAAATTCTTCGACGAGCTAAGGAGAAAATGTCAAACATGAGTTATATGTCACTCACTTTTCGGATTGTGCCGTTTTATGGAACTAACTTCTCGACGATAGTTCTAAAAAATTAATCAATTAATTGCATTTAACAACAGTAAAACAAATAATTTATATACAAATAAAATAATGGAGCAAGAATGACATTTTTTTCATTAGCCACTTTCCCTATTACATCAAAAAAAGTCTTCCTACGAGTTGATTACAACATTTTTCTATCCAAAAGAGAACCAAAAGACAATTACAAAATAAAGCAGACCATCCCCACAATTAATTTTCTTCTCCAGAAAAACTGTAAAATCATTCTTGCAACCCACCTTGGCCGTCCCAATGGAAAAAGAGTTCCTGAACTAACCACAAAAAAGTTAATCCCAATTCTCAAAAAAACTTTTCCAAGAGTACCGATCAATGCTCTTTCTGATTGCATCGGAAAGGATGTAACCTCAGCAATTCTCAAAGGCAAACAGAAATCTTTATTTCTTCTTGAAAATCTTCGCTTTTACAAAGAGGAGGAAGAAAACAACAACTATTTCGCCCGCGAGCTGGCAACACTTGCGGATGTCTATGTCAACGATGCGTTTGGAACACTCCATCGTGCCCATGCATCTGTAGAAGCAATAACACACTTCCTTCCGAGCATACCTGGCTTTTTAGTCCAACATGAAGTCAATGAACTTGCCAGAGCACTAGAAAAATCACGTCAATCCATTTGGATTATCGGTGGTGCTAAAATTGACAAAGTTGATTTTTTTCACACTGCATTACAAAAAGCAAAATACATCCTAGTAGGAGGAGCACTCGCTTTCCCTTTTTTACGAGCAAAAGGAATTCCTATCGGAATGTCAAGAATTGATGCGGCATCAATCAACAGTGCAAAAAAAATATTAAAGCACAAAAATGCTAGTAAGATTATTCTGCCAGTAGATTTTCATGTAGCCGAAAAGATGACACCAAACACCCCTTCTCTGTACGTTGACTATAACCAAATTCAGCCGCATCAGATTGGTCTCGATCTTGGTCCAAAAACAATTGCACGATTCAAACAATATCTCCGTCAAGCTGATACAATTGTTTGGAACGGAACTCTAGGCTACGCTGAATGGGCAAAATTTGCGACGGCAACAAAAGAAATCGGCCGTTTTTTGGGTACACTTACCGCAACAACAATTGTTGGCGGTGGAGAAACCAGCGAAGCAATGCATACATTTCATCTCGCAGACAAGCTTACTCATGTATCAACCGGTGGCGGAGCAGCGCTTGATTTCCTTGCTGGAAAGAAACTTCCCGGATTGACTGCACTTCACAACAATTATCAGCACTACAAGAAAAAAATTCATTCTCAAAAATCAGTAATCTGAACTCTTTTACCAAGAGAATTTAAAGCAATATGTTCAAATTCTTGCTGCTGTCTTGTACGCAATTCCCTCGCTGCAGTTATTTCACCCTGAAGAGATGAGATTTCACCCCCTAAATGATCGACTTGACGAGTAAAATGGTCCAAACGATAATGCACTTCCTCGATTTTATTAAGAAACACTTCCTGTTGTGTTGGAGTAGAAAGGAGATGCAATTCTTCCTGAACTTGACGATACTCTCTTTGCAACTCTCCTAAATAACCCGTACAGGCTTTTTCCAACAGCGGAACAATAACATCGAGTTTCTTGAGATCAAGAGACAATTTTCCTGCGGGAAGAGCGCTAAGTAAATATTGGCAGATGCCGACAATTTTTAAATGTTCATCTTGAAGAAACGTTGGAACTGGATCACGACAATAAGAATCAAGAATATCACGCTGCCCTTCCTGCTGCTGCTTTAATGCTTCCAGCGCAGGCTTAAGCGTCGAGAAAAAAGTGGAGATTATATCTTCGACATCATTTTTTTGAATCCGGCGTAAACGTCTTTTTTTATCAATCTCAGCAACGGACGCATAGTGAGGATGTTGTTGAAGAGATTGGACTTCCGCTTCTTTCTCTTTCTTCTTATCAGCCGCTTGAGTCAATCGAGCCTGTTTCTGAATAATACTTTGTTCCCATTGAGCAATACACGTATTGAGGCGTTGCAATTCCTGAAACCGTTGGCGAAGAACTACCAGCGCAGGATAACCGCTCTCCACAACGAGACGCTGAAAAATTTCCCTAAATTCATCCAGATCAACTAACTCTTTAATGAGTGGATTTAACGTCAACGGAAGTTTTGACTCCTCCTCAGTAAGCATGAATACAAAATGTTGAGAAAAGTGATGTTGTGTTAATGAAGTTAAGATATTTTCAGTATTGCTTTCCAGAGCATCATAAACACGAAAAGCATAGTCTATCGTAAAATCTGCAGGAAAATTTACTTTCTCGAGAAGCTGACGAGTTCTCACAAAAAACGTCTGGGCTTCTGCTTTCTCCGCATCCGTGCCATGCTGAACGCTGCGGTGTTGCCAAGCATCGAGTTTTAACTCTAAAAAACGACGCTTCTCTTTTAATTCTTGCATATTTTGTTGTATCTCATCAATAAAATGAGAATGAGAAAGAATATCTGTCTTCTGCTGTTCTAACCATTGCTCAAGAACATTAAACTGAATTTCCTGAACAGACGAATTCACGGGAACGGCAACACCTGTTTTTGTTAAAAGAGACTTAAACCACTTCATACGCAACCCGAGCAAAAGAAGGTATTTAATGATTTCGGAAAACAGGGCTCTGTAGAAAAAGTCCGTAGG
>DUGB01000039.1 GCA_013331555.1 Candidatus Woesearchaeota archaeon | reverse complement strand
CTCACTTTTCGAACTGTGCCCATCACCAACGATGGTAACAATAAGCTCAATTTTAGCGAAAGATTTAAATATACCAATAGAAATTAGTTACTTTGTGGTGACAACATGATAAATCTAAAAAGAGCAATACCTTTCCTTGCACTTCTCGGCACAGCAGCGTGTGCGCCGGAAGAATTTGAAGTTAATGAAGCCTGCTTCCCGGAAGACACGAACACGTCTGAAGTGGAGGGTATTCCTATAACCGTCTCAAATCAATACAAAGATCCTCTTCAAGATCATCTTACTTTTATGGCTAACCAAGTAGGAGGAGAGAGACTCTACAATAGTATCAATTCTATTACCGTTATCGATGCTTCGCGCCCTGGTTGCAGCGCCAGATCACGAAAAGAATGGAAAGGATGGACTGATTTATTAACGGGAGACATTGTTATAAACACATCTGAAAAAACGAAATTAGAATTGGCAACAAGCCCACCAACAAATTTAGAACTGCCGCTACCTTTCGACGATAATCCCACCCAAGTTGCAGTAGGACGAACTCTTCTTCACGAAGCAGGTCACGCTTTATCCAGACAAGGATATCTCGGAACACAAGCGGAATGGGAAAAAAATGGATTATTCTCTCCCTGCGAAGTAAATGAGGAAGGTGGGTATGTTCAAGCGGGAAGGGGTTCACGAGCAGATTGTTTTCGTACCATTCATCATTCAGTTAATCACAATAATGTTGGAGGGAGACGTGCAGCTCTTCGAGATGAAGTAAGTGCAGATGCAATTGGCGTTCCTCTAAGTTCTTTGTATATGGTCAGACAAAACCAACCACTGTCTCCACTGTTTGAACAAAGCGTTCTCCCTTATCTTAAAGAAAACCCCGCAATGATTCCTTACGTAAGAGCTGCATGGGAAGAAAGAGGAATTAATTTTAATACATCTCTAGCAGGTCATCAACTAGCTGCCCTAGGAGATGATCTTTGGAATAGAAGGATAAGATATTTAACTGCCAAAGGCATTTTCAATCCCGAAGATGCTTCTTCCCTCCAAGCACCAAAAATATATTACCAACTCACAGATTTATTCAGGACACAACAAGGAAATGAACTAGCTGAACTCGATGCTTTGATCGCTAGAGGAACACAATGAAAAAAATAATGTACTTTCTCACAGGACTATTACTGTTATCATTCACCACCGCTCTCAGTGAAGTAGAACTTTCCTCCTTACTTATAGAAGGAACCAATACTCCTCTTCAGTTTGATCCTACTATTTATTTCTATGAACTAGAAATCGATCCTCAAACAGACAGTCTTACCTTGACAGCAAACCTTGCCGCAACCATCGAAGACCCACAGAATGAGATAGTTTTAACTCAATATATTGAAATTTACCGTGTTAACCAAAATCTTATTCCCTATGACTATAAACGGGTATCAAGTGGAGATCAAATAACGTTTTCTCCTCTAGCAGACTATGAAGAATTCTTGATTGTTCCGACTGCAGTAATAAACAAGTATGATTTTTACCGCGCGATTATCCAAAATTCCTACATTATTACCATTAAGAAAAGAGTAGATCTTCCTGTTTTTTCTTCGGTTGAAGGAATAGATAATTTTAATGAGAATACGAGAGAGTATGATCTTATCTTACCAGAAAACCAAGACAACTTTATTCTCAATCCATTAGTCTCAGCGAGAGCATCGTTTGAAGGTGATTATGTTTTAACTCCTGCAGGTTTAACAACAAGCACGTCCGTGGAAGAAGGGTATCAATATGACTTTACTGATGTAAATTCAGCAACAATACTTTTGTTTCTGGGTGGAAGGGAAAATACAGAAAATATGTATGCCGTGAGTGTTGCAAAAGAAACTGTAAGTTCCATCCCACAACTTGCTCAACTTCAATTAGAATTAAATGATCAACAAGCGGAAATTAATTTTTCCCCTGAAAAAAATGTATATGTCTTTGAATTAACAGAAGATCAAGAAGAAGCTACAATTACATTTGAAACTGATCCAGAGAATACTGTTTTCATCTATTCGCCGAATGATTGGCCGATTGAAGTCGATTCAACCGGAATATACACTTTTTCTTTAGATCCTCAAAACCCAACGGAAGTAATCATTCAACTCATCAATGAGGAAGAAAAAACGAATAATGCCTACGCTTTACGCTTTTATCATCGACAATCGCCAGAACATCCAAAATTGTCTTCAATAGAAGAAAACCTTGCTAATGACCTATCTCCCCTGTTCGATGAAGAGCAACGGCACTATGAAATAGAACCTACCCAAGAAGAGTATGATAATAGACAAAGTGAGAGAAAGATAGTGCAAATACAAGCTCAGGATAATGCCATCGTTTATGCACCATCATCTGGTGAGTTGCAACCACTTATCTCTGTTGATCTATCTTCCCGCTGGAGTGATTATGGAAGTCTCGTAGAACCGTTGGTCGTTCGTCATTTGCCTGGAAATATTCAAAGCTCTGTGAGAATCTATACCTTATCCTCGATTCGTGAGTTTCCAAACCTGCCGCCGGAATTTCCTAAGTTATTGTCGTTGGAACTGCCGCCTTCATTTTCAATTATTCCTTCATTTGATCCCGAAGTGAGAGAATATGTGATTACGAATCTTGAGGGGGAAACTGAAATTACATTCATCCCACAAATTGAAGAGGGAAAAGAAATTAATTTAGAGTTAAATACTTATAATATAATTGGCCGAGAACCAGAGAATGGGGAACTTGCAAGAGAAGAAATGATTTCGGGAGAAATGAAAACGTTTTCCTTGCTTCATAACCAAAAAGAATTTCAAATTGAAGCCCGATCAGTAATAAATGGCGTTGGTCTTGGTTCAACTTATAATTTTAAAATTGAAACAACAAAAAATCATCCTCCGCAAATTGAAAATATGAATTTGATAATCTCTGAAGACACACAAATCGTGAATATGGTCATTCCTGCATATGATTTTGATGGCGAAAGTGTTTCAATTATTATTCAAGACCAACCGGAACATGGCCAAATAGAAATCATTAACCAAGGTCTTTGGACAAGAGATAATGAATTTGAACGAGGTTTCTATCCAACACTTAATTATAAACCAGATTCTCAGTACTTTGGTGAAGATTCATTTACTTATGTTGGAACGGATGGGGAATTAGAATCGGAACCAGCAACAGTCACTATTACGGTAGAATCTATCAATGACGAGCCAATAGCAGAGGATTTTTCATTTTACACATTTTTAGGAGAAACGTATAGAGGAATCTTTCCCATAAATGATGTTGAACAGGAACTTCTTAATCTAGAATTATCGGACTTTCCTGATTTCTTCTTTCGTCAAAATATGGACTCACCATTAATTGGTTCACTCGTGATCACACCACCACAAGAGTCTAATTATCCATTTACCTACATTCCATCTGAAAACCTAGATGAAATGAGCATAGACACTGCGTACTATAGAGTAACTGATTCTGAAGGTCTCAGTTCATCCGGCAAAGAAGGACCAAATGGCTTTTCTCCGAATCGTGTAACGGCGTTCATATTAACTCCTGACAACCCTTCGCAAGGATCGTTATTGACAAATTTAATGATAAATAATGAAGTAGTTTCTAATTTTGATCCATTGGTTAAAGAGTACACCTTGTTTGTTGATATCAATCAAGAAACCATAACTATTGATGATGCCGGTGAGCAAAATTATGGTGGTCTTTATGTACTTGTTTCTCCTACGAGCAAAGTTCAAGGAGATAGTTTTAATTCTGTTACTGAACCAATAACTAATCTCCTTGTAGAGAAAGGAGAATCAACACTATTCCTAAACCTGAATGGAAGATATAAAGATAGTGAAGATCACGCACTATACACTTTTAAAATTATCCGCACCGGGAGAATACTTGGCAACCAAGTAGATATTACTACTGAAGGAATTACAAACATACAACTTAAAATAGGTAATCGTTCTGTGGAAGAAATAACACCTGCCGACCTGTTGTCAGTTCAGTCTGTTGAATTCTTCTCTGGTGATAAATTGTTGTTGCGCTTTAATCACGACTTCGGAGAATCAAACCTCGATCTGCGTAGAATCAGCATCAACCAAAGCACCCAAGGAATTATCGTAAATCTCGATGATCAACTGCAAGAGGGGAAAACGAAAACAGTTTTCCTCGACAACAATAATTTTGTTGGACTCTGTGTGAAAGACGCTGATGTAGCTTCATTGGCGGAAGTAAGTCCAGACTGTACAGAAGAAAATGAATATAACTTCAACGCCTGTCTTACAAATTCAGGTGAAACAACCATTAATGGTATTACCTGCTCTATCACAGAAGGAACAATTACTATAGATGGTTTGAGAAACTCCGCTATCCTTGGAACAATCAGTGCGACCCCGCCAAATGAACAAGTCATCTCAAATGATGGAGGTAACTCTGGAAGTTCTAGCAGCGGCGGAGGAAGAGGAGGACGTGGAAACACGGAATGTAATGATAATATAGATAATGATAATGACGGATCAACAGACCTCAGTGACGAAGGTTGCAGTAATGCCAACGATGACAGCGAAGAAAATCCTCTTGCTTCAAAAGAAGAACAACCGCAACAAAATAATAATAACCCCCTCATCCCAGAAACAGAACCAGCTCCACCAACAAATGAACCTATTGGAGACACCTCCGTCACGGATACAAACTTTGGAGTAGGTCAAGCGATCGGATTATTTAATCAAATTAAAAGTAATAAAGTCATCGTTGGAATAGGAATCGTAGCTATTGTCTCTCTTGCGGGAATAGCACTCTGGAAAAGGAAATAAGAAACAAGTTTGTCATGAAAGTTTCTTCTCTAAGTATTAGTTTTTACAACTATGGAAAGCAAAATTTATAGTCACCACTTTTAAAAGAGAACAATTATAAATTATATCCATTTCAAAACGTCCATGAACCTTGAAGAGCTCTTAAAACTGGACTTCACAGAACCGATAAAAGCACACCTGGTGCAGAAAGCAGTTATTGCCGGCTATGACGTACCAACAGAACATCTTTCCTCTGCGTGTGATTATTATGAAAGAACAGGTGATTTCTTTGTCGCCGCCGACATTGCTTTAGCGTTAGATGAAGTCGACAGAAGAGCCCAACTATTGCGTCAAGCTGCATCAACTCTCATCCAAACAAAAGAAGAACGAGATTCAGAATTAAGAAGACAGTTGGATAGTGAAGAAGCAGTACAGTACGCAAGAAGAGATTATCAACCAATTCAGGAAGGAAATGGTTTCCTGGGCGGGATGATTATGCTAGGCATCGATGGTTCACGAACTGATTTAGGACAATTGGCACGAGACCATCGCGCAGAGAAAGGAACCAGTTTCGAAAGAATTCATATTGACGCAATTCGCTGTGTTTTACGCGGAGATTTAGACGAAGCAAAAAAGATGTATGACCGACTTCTCGATCGCGCTCAAAGAGCAACAAGAATAACGCTGAAAGCAGAAGAAGAAATGAGTATTGTTTTAGAAAGTGGTAATTTTGAAAGAGCATTTGAAATATTTGAGCAACATGGAACGAACCATTACGGCGGCATCCTTGCCCGTTATCTTGGTGATGAAGAAAGAGCAGTCCAATTATTTGACAGACAAATAAAGAGCACACTATCCCATAAGAGTAGGACAAGCAGAATAAGAGGAATTAAAGTTGGAAGACATATTAATTACGGACACGCCGCTGCTGTTGCAGAAACAAAAGGCGATATTGCCGAAGTTATTGACATTGTAACACAAGGAAATGATTATGATCACTTAATAAAAATCGCTGAAGAAAGACCAGACCTAAAACCAGAAATTGAAGCCAGAGTACGAGAGATACGAGACCGATACATTGACCATGCTTCCGGCCTTTCAATGAACTCCCCACAGTTAAAAGTAAGAGATGGAATTGACATTTGGAAAGAATATGGTATTTCTTCTTTTGAATTAATACAAAACACTATTCGAAGTCGACTTCGTTCAAGAACTGACTCTGTTGGATATGTTTCTAATGACAAAAAAGCATGGCTTTCTGAAGCGAGGTCAATGGTGCGTACATCAGCCAATATGAGTAACTGGCTTGGAGATCAGGAAGAAACAAAATCACTACATTTCGTTGCATACAAACTTGCTGAAATTAACAATAACATTTTAGGAATGGCAGATAATGCTGTTGAACTAAATGACAGACTATTATTGGAAACAGTGTTAAGCAAATTAGACCAAGAGACAGAGCAATCTTTCCAAAAAACGGCTAGAAGAAACGTCCTTGTCGCTTTAGGAAGATTTGATGAAGCTCTGGCAACAGCACAAGGATTTAATAGAAAATACATACTAGAGAAAGCGGAACGCTGGGAAGAGTTATGTGGTGGTTTTGAAAGAAATGAGTTTGATCATCAGCACAGTGGCAATGGAAAAATTGAAGCATATAAAATCGCCGCTGAACACGGCCTAGTAGCAAGAGCAGACATATTATATTCTGCTCTTGTAAGAGAAAGAAAAAAAGCAAGAGACAAATTTGGTTATTATGATCTCGTTCCAATAATAATCGAAAGAAACGATCGAGAAACGGCTCAAAAGGTCATTGAAAAAGCAAAAACAGAATTATTCTCAAGCCAAGAAATTGATGAATATCAAGCCCGCAGATTAAAAGATATCGCTGAACTAGCAAGATTTGTTGGCGATGCCCATACAGAAAATCTGTTTACAACCGTTTCAGGATTGTACAACATAAGAGACCCACTCACGATGCATGAAGTAGAATTGGAAAATAGAAGTATTCCTAAAAAATGGGAATTCGAAGTAATGAAACCTATTAGAAGATACGAGAAATACGTTAAGCCCCTTGAAAAAGGTCCATCGTTCGCACAATGTATATTAAACGAACCGTTATAATTAAAGATTTGGTGGTGAAAATCTCTAATTATTCGCAGAGTTTTTCTTTTTTGTATGGTTCACCAAAAGAATTTAATTTTATCATTACTCCATCATCTAGAGAATACCATGCTAGTTCAGGATTTGGTTCTCCAGTGTAAATTATTTTAGGATCTTCAAGAGGGGTATTGGTCTGTATGATAGTTCCGTTCATTTTTAGTTCTAGAGTCATATTAGTTTGAAGAGATAATACTATTTAATTTTATCTATTATTAAAACGAACTTTTATGTTTTGACTAAAGTTGTTGGTTTTGCTAAAGAGAACTTTGCAAAATTCAATATTTCACCTGCAAAGTTCTAAAGAGAATTTGAAATAGACGTAATTTTGGTATCAAATGAACAACTAATTTGTCAAAATTACTATTTTTCAAACTTCTCTAAAGCTAAAGTCACTGAATTTTGAGGGGATGTTTCGCTTTACTCATACAGCGCCGTCATTTCCATCTTCGTATTCATCGCGATGGATGTATCTCCAGAGGACATAGCCCAAAAAGAGAAGGATAGCGATAATTATTATCAGAATAATAATTGTCCATAAAGAGAGTCCATTAGAATTGCTCTGTTTATCCTGAAAAATAGAATTGTTTACCACCGTACTTCCTGCTTTCCCCGCGAGCGAAGAACCTTCGGGAAGAATTTCTGCCTGGAACGTCTTCGTTTCCATATTAAAATTGTTCCAGAAGTTAACGATCATGTCAAACGAATAGATGCCAGGATCTTTATTCCGGCCATCAAGATAGTCATTTATTCTTTCGGTCATCAACCCATCAATATCAACCGACTTTGTACGGAATTCATCGATTTTTTGCGCATCTTTCTTGATAATGACATCGACAAAGACATTTTTTATTTCTTTATTCCATTTGTTGAGAAGGTCCAGAGTATAAGGACTAACAGTGTGGGCGAGAAAATACTCGGTGAAGTAGGAGACCTCAACTTCCGGTTTGCCAATGCGTAATTCTTTGATAACTTCAACTTCAAGATCATCATAGTTGGTTATCGCTGAAACAGTGTATTCTCCTGTTGTAAAATAGGATTTTTCAATATTAGCAGAGAGAACTGTCGATTCCTGACTGCCGAGCGACGTTTCTTCAGTCTCAATAGTACGCTGTTCTTGCTCTTTGTCATTGACAAAGAACGTTGTTTTTATTGACCCAATATCTTTTTTTCCTTTATTTTCAACGTCGGCCATGAACTTGAAGTCATTTTTGTTTTCTTGGAAATTGACATCAACATCAACAAATTTATCAGGATATTCACCCTGAATAGAAATGCGATGCTTAAGCAGGACGCGGGAAGAGATAACATTAGGGTCTTGGTTAGGAAGCTGCTCTTCGATGACAATATATGAGGTGGTAATACCTGGCGGGACGGAATGGGGCAATTTTAATGTGAATTCGACTAGCTGAGTTGAAGTTTCCGGGGTGAAGATAATTTCTGGATTCTTAATTATGATAAATGGTGCGAGGTCGCCGCTAGGATATACTTTAACTGTGAACACCCTTCCTTCGGTGTTAACAACCCATAATTGACCTTCATGAATGAGCTCTTGGTGAAGGAGAGAATTGGAAAAAACAAGTTCAGTCTTAGCTGGTTGAATTCCTAAAGCTAAAGCTAAATTAAACGTGAGGGAAAGTACAAGGAGAGTGATTATTACTGATCTCATCCAGTCACCGTGAATGTAATGGTTGATGTTTTTTGCCCCTGCGATTCGTTGTCAGGAACTGATACATTGAGGTCAATGGCAGCATTATCATTAACATCGTGCCAATCTACGAGGGCAACGTGAACGGTTGAGCTGCTGTTGGTCATATTTAACCAGTTCATTGCTGAGAGAGTAGTGTTAAAAGACCCGCTTTCGTTTTCCCGTGCTTTAAATTGATAATAGAAAGAGGGAAACCCTACCGCAGTGAAATATCGCGTTCCGGTCACGGAGATGTTGAAAAAGATATTTCCGCCGTTCTCAAGAAGAAAAGGGTCTGGATCATTGTCGTCTGTACTGTGTTCTGAATCGAGAGTTACGCTGCCGAAGAGAACAGCTCCATTTAATACGTTGACAGCAAGAAATGAATCAACGGTGAAGTTTCTGACGGAAGAATTTGTACCGTAGCCGCTCGTATCATTGGCTTGGACTTTCCAAAAGTAAACAGTGTCAACAGCTAATTCCGTTAAAATTCCATACGTTGTATTGATCGAACTGGTGTTCGTTATTCCGCTGACATTCACTTCCGGACTGGTAAAATCATTATTGTCATCAATAACAAGGTTATATGAAAGCGGATCTAAATCCTCGTCAGCGGAATTATTCCAGCTGAATAGAGGGGTTCGATTGACAGTTCTATTTCCTAAATCTGGGAAAAGTAATATTGGAGCAGCAGGGAGTTTATTGGCAGAGAAGCTTCCTAAAGCGGTCGCATTAAATAGTGCCGTTCCGCTGCTAAAGCTAAAAAGAGTGCAAGTTGCACAGAGTGTACCGTTTTGTCTTGTATCATTACGGTTAGTGCTATAGCGGTTAAGAAAAATAAAATTGTCAACAGCACTTAATCCAACGTCATAGAGAGTTAGATTAGCACTGCCATTAATTCTTAATGGTGAAAATGCGGAGAGATTGACCGAAACAGTATTATTGTCAATGAATAAGTTTGACCCTAAGCCCAAACCGAGATGATTAGTAACATTAATCGTAAGATTGCGGACATACGCTTCGGTACCGTTGTCAATCCATTGAAGTTCACCAAAGCTGTTGTTGTAAATGAGATAATTCACAAAAGAGTCTGTAGTGCTATCTAGGATCTCGTAATCACTGTTGGCGCTAATGTTATTATTAAGAAAAGTGTTATTCTCTACTTCATTGAGAAGGACGACACCAAAATTCTGCGTCGTCCCGCTTGTGGTAATATTGTTTTCAACAAAAGTGTTATTTGTGGAATTATGGTTGATATAAATACCGGTATTGTTTGTAGAGTTTCCTGCGGTTAGGATGCTGTTATTAATCAAAGTATTATTATTCGAAGATAAAATTAATGTGATTCCGTTATTTAACGAAGTTCCGTTCGTTCTAATGATGTTATTGGAAACATTATTATAGCTGATGTTGGTGTCGAGACGAATTCCATCATTGCTCCCCGCCGTTCCGTTTGTTCTGATGACGTTATTAAAAACACGGTTATTATGGGTTCTTTTGAACAGATACACTCCATAATTTGATGACGTTCCCGTTGTGGTGATATCATTAAAACTGATGTTGTTGGATTGAGATGTATCAACAATGATCCCATAATTGGTGCTTGAACTTCCATTTGTTTTAATAGTGTTATTGTAAATAGTACTATTTTCGACACCGTTAGTGAAGTAGATTCCGTAATTTTCGGTACTGCCATTGGTGATGATTGTGTTTCCACTGACATTACTGCCGCTGACGTTACCTGTGAGATAAATTCCATAGTTGGAACTTCCGGTGCTGTTGATTGTAATTGAATTTTTGAGAATATTGTTCCGATACGCATCAGAAGAGACAACAATACCTTGATCTTGCCCACTTCCAAAAGTAGTTATGGTATTAGAAGTGATATTGTTATCTTCTCCATCAGATATTCGAATACCGTAATTAAGAGTTGTACTACCATTCGTTGAAATAATATTATTAGCAACAGTATTATTATCAACATCACCTGAGAGTGATATTCCATAATTAGAATTGGTACCATTAGTGGTAATGACATTATTGGAGAGATTATTCTCATTGCAAGAAGTTGATACATGGATTCCTTCATTGGAGCCACCACCCGCTTTGGGAGTGATCGTGTTAGAGAATAATAAATTACGATTCGATTGCTGAACGAATATACCCGCCCCAGAAGCAGTTCCCCCCGTAGTAATTGTATTAGACGTGACGTTATTTTCTCGGGCGTTGTTAACAACGATACCATAGTTGCCATTAGAAGTACCATCTGTTCTAATGACATTATTATTAACGCTGTTATTGAATGTGGAACTAAAAAGATAAATCCCATAGTTGCTGCTCGTACCGTTAGTCGTAATTGTGTTGCCAGACACGTTTGTTGAACTAACAGACGAAGTGAGGTAGACCCCATAGTTTAATGAACTGCTTGTCCCAGTAGTAATGGTATTATTAAGAATACTATTTCCAGTACCGGAATCCACAGTCAAACCATAGTTCCCACTAGTACCTTGCGTGGTAATGGTATTAAAAGTAACATTGTTGCCATCACCAGAGCTAATTTCAACGCCAATGTTGCCGCCGCCACTAGAATTAGTTGTTATAGTATTATTATAAAGAGAATTGTTATCGGAACTGAGAATGTAAATTCCTTCACTTATAGAATTTCCTGTCGTTGTAGTGATTGTATTGCTAGAGACATTATTGCTATTACCAGTTGTGATGTAAACTCCAAAATTTAATAATTGTGTCCCTTTCACGACAATAACATTATTAAGAATGATGTTTCTATGTGAAGAGAGTTTTAAAGAAATTCCATAAGTATCTCTCGTGCCATTCGTCGTAACGGTATTCCAAGTGATGTTGTTGTCCTGGGCACTAGTTATAACTATTCCTTCGTTGGAATTATTATTCCCGTATGTATTCACAGTGTTGTTATAAATGGTATTATTATGAAATGTGGTAGCGCCAAAAATTCCATGATTGCCTTTAGTGCCGTTGGTGAACACAATATTGTTTGAAATATTGTTGACCGTGGCAGTGGTGTTAAAGAAAATCCCATAGTTATTTGTTCCGGTGTTATTGGTGTAAATATTATTTCTAAACACAAGATTGTGGTAGACATTACTATATCCATATATTCCAAAACCATCGCCAGTTCCAAACGTGACAACGGTATTTAAAGTGAGATTGTTGTCTTCTGCTTCCAGAAGATAGATTCCATAGTTGTCTGTTTGGCTTCCGGTGGCATTAACAACGTTTTCTGTCACGGTGTTATTGTCGGCAGTTGTACTGAGAAAAATACCATAATTATTGGATGTGCCGTTGGTTCGAATAGTGTTAGTAGAGATATTATTACTGCGAGCATACAGAAAAGCGTAGATGCCATAATTATTGGCGGAAATGCCTTGTGTACTAATGGTATTAAGATGAATACTATCGTTAGTGCTATTAATAATATAAATTCCGTACGCATTGGTGTCTCCATACGTCGTAATGGTATTGCTGGAGATATTATTGCCATCGGAAGACCAATTAAGAACAATCCCGTGAGAATAATTACCATACGTTAGAATCGTGGTATTGGTAATTGTTCCATTTTGTGAATGGTTGTAGAAAATGCCATATTTATCATTCGTTGAGATGTTGCCTTCAGCAATCAGACAATTTTTAATTTTAACATAGTCATATCCACCACTGTTGTTAATCGCATAGCCGCGCAGTCCGCCGGTGGAATAATTGATCTTGTACCCCGCACAATCAAGGGTAATGCTTGCCGCTCCAATCGTGAAGCAAGTTCCTACTGAAGAAAGATTTTGAGTCATCGTTGTACTAGAGGTAAGAGTGCCGCAGTTCACTGGCGTCGTTACGGAAATGCTGATATTCCTCTGCTCAGAGACATTTGTATTCGTTCCATCACTACAATTTACCCACCAATAATAATTGTCATTGGTTAACGTATCGTTGGCAGTAATAAGCGTAGGAGTATTATTAATAACAGAACTATTCCTACCATAATTTGTTACCGTTCCAGCGCTGTTATTGAGGTATAAGCTGCAATCTAACGTTGCGGCTGTTTCGTCTGTGGCGTTGAACTTGAACTCAGGGGTGTTGTCAGTTGTGTTCAGGGTATTATTGGCAGGAGTCATCAAATACACCAACGGGGCAACGCTATCGGCAGCGGCATTGAGAGTGTAGGTCACATTGAGATAAGGACGTTGTGCTTGAGTCGTATATTCTCGCGGACGATGGCGATATTCATTGTTGTGTTCTCCCCAACGGAATTCACTGGCATCATCAGTGACAACAGAAATAGTATCAACAATATTATCGTGATCATTGATCCTTATTGTAGAAAAGTTATTAGCCAGATTGTAGTCTGTAATGATTTGGTTGGTGACATTGAGACAACCATAAAGGTTCGTTGTCACATTAGACCACAAGTTATTATTGGTACGATTGGTAAGGCTTTGACCATTAATTGTTGATGCACTGCTGCTTTCATCCCATGTTTGATCATTAACACGAGTAATGTTAGTATCACTATCCAAAGAACCTACTGTTGTAAATAAGAATGCGCACATGGTGGCGTTATTGATTGTCGCATCGGCTGGAATGGAACTGATGTTCCATTTAAATTGGAGGAAATAATCAAACGCCGAATCTCGACCATAAATGTCAGCCATATCGTACGTGGCATTTAGATACAACACAACAGGATCATTAGCTTGAATTGAAAAATCATTAATGCCAATAGAAGAGATACTCATTAATTCACGTTCTGGGGAGTTTGCTGAAGATTGTTGATCGGAAGCAGTTACTTCCGAAAGATTTTCAGGCAGAGTTTCGTTGAGAGGAGCAGACGTATTGTGAATGAGCTGTTCTGGCGGCGAGATAATGGTGATAAAAGAATCGTTCGGAACATCAGATTGATTTGTAATCTCAGTACTGAAAGCGCCGGATAAAAACTGTTTTTCTTTTCCGACGTGCAAGACAACCTGAGAAAGAATAAATAAAGCAATAATAATTAGTATTCCCAGCACACCCACTTGTAAGATTGAATTATTCCGATTTGTTTTGTCAACAGCAGAGATTTCTTGCTGTATTTGTTGGAGACGATGTCTTGTTCTTTTCCATTCATGAGTATATTGCTGAACAAGTTCGTTGAGATGCTGCGGCTCGCTGTGGTGGAAAAGAGAGTGCTGTACTATTGCTTCTCTTGTTTTGATGAGATTACTATAGATATAATTAAGTTTCTCCTCTTCGTTCTTTCTTAGAACGTTCAGTTCTTCTTTATTTCTTCTTAGAGGCATTTTTTTCTCGTGCTCGTTTTGTTAAAACAGCAATGGTATTGGGACTTTTTCCCAACAATGTTCCAATCTTTTTATTGTTAAGATGATAACGCTGGTGAAGAAAAGTGACTATATGTTCTGACAACGTGAGTGAATGATTACGAAAGAGAGAAAGGGGGAGAAAGTATTGTTCAGAAGGTGAAATGATGATTTTCTTTTTGCGTTGGCAGGATCGCTGATAAGCAGCCCAAGCGCTTTTGTGATCACGACTCAAAAGAGTACTTATCTCTTTGAATGAATAATGCTCTTGATCCCGAAGATAGCGGCAGAGAGCTTCCATCGGTGGCAGTACAGAAAACAAAGAGAGAGGAATTTTTTTTTCTTGGGTGACTTCTTCGTACACTTCGAGGATATCCTCGGCATTGATTTGCTGTTGTTCGTAGAGTTGCCGAAGAAGAGCTTTGGCAAGAGCAGCAGAAGGCTGCTGCAGCAAGAACTGAGCAGTATGTTCAGAACTAAACGTACCTCTTTTCACAGCGGTAAGTAATCAGTATTTGTTTATAAAAGTACCTATTCTTCCAATTATATTTATTAAAGTTCATGATTTATTTATATTTAGAACAATTTATTTAAAATAAGTAAATAAAGCAAGAAAGTTTCGACAAAATGTTGAAAAAATATATAACACAAAGAGATAACAAAAATCAGTTTAATTTCTGATCTATCTCCTGCGCGACACGGTCAAGTTCACTGAAGAAATCTTCCATTTCCCGGCGCAGGTCGTGGATAAGACGCTGCAAGTTCTGCTCCCGTAAGATATAACCATTATGATCACGGATGACAATGCCTGCTTCCATTAATCGAGTAAGGTGGTGAATCACCGTACCGCGACTTAAATTAAGCCGCTGGGCGATGTCGTCAGAGGTAATCCCCTCTTTTTTTTTTGTGAGGCGGACAAGCATAATAAAGACACGAAAACAACTGCTGTCACGGTCGCGGAGCGAGAATAAGCCGAGCGCATTCCCTAACCATTGAAGATCTTCATTGATATTCTCAGCCGGAATTCGACGGACTTTGACAAAGGTGATTCGAGTGAGCATACTACCTCATTAAAGTGAGCGTATTTTTAAACATTTCCCACAACATTTATATACAAGTTCGATTTTAGGTAGTTTCAGTTGACTTAAAGTCAACGGAGCAGGATGGTTAAAGATAAAGAGAATGACTCGGAAGTAAAGCAAGTTGAGGCAGAACAGGAACAAAAGCAACAAACGATGCCGGAGTGCCATAACTGCACTATCAAAGATCAAACGATTGCGGAATTAACGGAATTAGTACAGCGAACACAAGCAAATCTGGAAAATTACCGTAAGCAGATGGAAAAACGAATTGAAGAAATCCAGCAGACGGCAGCACGCTCAATCATTATCCAACTCCTGCCAGCACTCGATAATCTGGACTTAGCACTGCGCAGTGCGGCCGCACATCCAGAAGAGTTCATTAAAGGTGTGGCGATGATCCAATCTCAACTCCAAGTCATGTTAGAACAACAAGGAGTTCAACCAATTATGACAACTAACCAAAAGTTTGACCCTCATCTTCATGAAGCACTCTTAAAAGAAGAATCTGCTCTTCCAGAGAATACAATTTTGGAAGAATTTCAGAAAGGATATTTACTGCACGGCAGAGTTCTACGCCATGCACGGGTTAAAATCAGTAAAAAAGAGAAAAAATAACTGAGAGAGAGAAGAAGAAGAAGAAGAACAAAGATAGAAAATAAAAACACAAATACACACTTATCGGAGGAAAAAATGACAACAAAAACAACATCGGGTACAACGATTGGAATTGATTTGGGAACGACATTCTCTGCAGTGGCAGTAATGGAAGGGGGTAAACCAACCATCATCAGCAATGCGGAAGGAACTCGGACGACACCAAGTGTTGTCCATCTGCATGAAAAAGAAGTGACGGTTGGACAAGTAGCACGCAACCAGGCAATTGTTGATCCATCACACACAATTCGTTCAATTAAACGAAAAATGGGGACGAATGAAAAGATAGAAATCGATGGAAAAGATTACACTCCCGAAGAAATTTCGGCCATGATTTTGCAAAAATTAAAAACCGATGCAGAAGCATATCTTGGACAACCGGTGAAAAATGCTGTTATCACCGTTCCGGCTTACTTTAATGACTCTCAACGTCAAGCAACAAAGAACGCAGGCGAAATTGCCGGACTTAATGTTCTGCGAATTATCAACGAACCGACGGCAGCTGCTTTGGCATATGGCTTGGACAAACAAAATAATGATCATACCATCCTGGTTTTTGATTTTGGTGGGGGAACATTTGACGTTTCTATTTTAGAGCTTGGTCAAGGTGTATTTGAAGTGAAGTCTACCAGTGGAGACAACTTCCTTGGTGGAGATGATATTGATCAACTTATTATGGATTATATTGCTGACATTTTCAAGAAATCAACCGGTATTAATCTTCATAATGATGCTACCGCCGTCCAGCGTTTGAAAGAAGCGGCTGAAAAAGCTAAAATTGAGTTATCCACAAAAACAAAAGTGGAAATTAGCATTCCTTTTATCACCGCAGATAAAAATGGACCGAAGCATATTAAAGAAGAATTAACTCGTGCTAAGTTTGAATCACTGATTGCAGATATTCTTCGTCGTTTAGAAACTCCGGTAAAGAACGCTCTTCGTGATGCAAATCTTAACAAAGATCAAATTCACCGTGTTCTTTTTGTTGGAGGTTCGACAAGAATCCCTTCAGTCCAGGAACTTGTTAAGCGCTTGCTCGGTAAAGAAGGAGACAAATCTGTCAATCCTGATGAAGCAGTTGCGCTCGGAGCAGCAGTACAAGCGGGAGTTCTCAGTGGAGAAGTTAAAGATGTTTTGCTCTTAGATGTTACTCCTCTGAGCCTAGGAATTGAAACATTGGGCGGAGTCTTTACAAAACTCATTGAAAGGAATACAACTATTCCAACCAAGAAGTCACAGATCTTTTCTACCGCTGCAGACAACCAAACCGCTGTTACCATTCGTGTTGCACAAGGTGAGCGTTCCATGTTTGCTGACAATAAAGTACTTGGTCAGTTTGATTTGGTTGGGATTCCTCCTGCTCCGCGTGGCATTCCTCAAGTTGAAGTTGCTTTTGATATTGACACCAACGGTATTNNATTGTTCATGTCTCTGCAAAAGATCTCGGCACTGGCAAAGAACATAAAATTAAAATTACCGGCTCAGGCAGTCTAAGCAAAGATGAGATTGAGCGGATGAGAGAAGAAGCAAAGAATAATGAAGCAGACGATGCAAAAAGACGAGCGAAGATCGATGCTGAAAACAATGCAGATTCTGTGGTGTACCAAACTCGAAAAGTCCTTGAGGAATTCAAAGACAAGGTAGATGAAAGTACGAAAAAGAAAATTGAATCTAAGATTAAAGAAGTTGAAGATGCCCGCAGTGCAGGTGATCCTGACGACATCAATCGCAAGATTGATGAGTTGAACAAAGTCGTGCAGGAAATAGGCACGAAAGTGTACCAAGAAGCGGCGGCAAAGCAACAAGCATCGGACAAAGGGAAGAACGAAGACAGCAATGATAAAGATAATGTTGTTGATGCCGAGTTTAAAGAAAAGANNTGTCGTTTACTATATAGTGAGCGATATGAATGAATCCTAAACTTATCGCTTACTAAAACCAAAAACAACTTAAAGCACCAAACTTACCTTAACACTCATGCCGTTACCAACAGTTGAACAAGCGGAAGCGTACTTTGATCAGTATAATGTACCGGAGAACATTCGCCGACATTGTCTTAGAGTAAAAACTGTCGCGGTTTTTCTTGCTCAGCAACTAGAAGCGAAGCGCGTTCCGATCGATGTTGAATTTGTGGATAGATTAGCACGGTTTCATGATCTGTTCAAGATGGTCTCCATCAAAGAGTTTGGAGCTGGACATCATAAAGACGCTCGTTTGACAGAAAAACAACAGCAGTTCTGGACGGAGTTTCGAGCGCGATATCAGGGATTATATGAAGGCGAGGTAGCATATATTATCTTTAAAGATCAATTTCCAGAATTAGCATTAGCGCTCAAGCGAGTGAGTAATCCGCACGAAGATAATTTAACGTGGGAAGAATTGATAGTGCATTACGCTGATTGGCGTGTTTTACAAGAAAAAGTAGTATTAGTGCAAGAGAGGTTGCAGTACCTTCAACAAATGTATACCAGAAAACAAGGAACGTGGGAGGAATACGCCCAGAAAGTATTAGGACAAGAACGAACGATTTTTGCTAATATTTCATTCCCGCCTGAAAAACTAGCAGAAGAAATTGCTCTACCTGGGGTTCATAATCATGACTAATAAAGATTATTACGAACTTCTCGGTGTGGCGAAAAGCGCATCGCAGGAGGAAGTCAAAAAAGCGTACAAGAAAATGGCGATGAAGTATCATCCTGACCGCGTCCCGGAAGAAAAAAAGAAAGAATACGAAGANNAAGTTCAAAGAAATCAATGAAGCGGCATCAATTCTTGGTGATGAGAAGAAACGCCAGCAGTATGACCAGTTTGGTTCAGCCGCATTTCAAGGAGGATCAGGAGGAGGAGGCTATCAGAATTATGATTATTCTGATGTCATGTCACAATTCCGTTCGGGAATGTTTGGTGATTTTGATGATATTTTTGATCAGCTCTTCGGCGGAAGCGGAAAACGCCATCCGCGCGGACAACGAGGAAGTGATTTGTTGTATGAAGTAACCATCACATTGAACGACGTGGCCACGGGAACAACAAAAGCAATTACGTTAAATAAATTAGAAAATTGTTCTTCATGCCAGGGACGCGGGGCGACGAAATTTGAAAATTGCCATCATTGCCACGGTTCGGGATATATCAAAAAGACTCAACGCACACCGTTCGGATTATTTCAGCAGACAGGACCGTGCCCGAACTGCAACGGACGCGGTGAAGCAGCGCAGGACACTTGCTCCACATGTGATGGAGAGGGAGCAAAACGACGCAANNAACAATCCCAGCCGGAGTAGAGGATAATATGCGCTTACGCGTTACGGGAGAAGGGGAAATTGGACAAAATGGTGGATCTCCTGGTGATTTATATATTCTTATCCATGTGAAAGAGCACGAGCATTTTGTACGTGAAGGAGATGACATTCATCTGCGTGTGCCTATTTCATTTACGCAAGCAGCGTTAGGAGATGAAATTGAAGTCCCGACAATTACAGGAAAAGCACTGCTCACAATTCCGGCAGGAACAGCATCAGAAACAACATTTCGGATGAAAGGAAAAGGACTACCTTCGGTGCATGGACACAACACCGGAGATGAAATGGTCACTGTTCGCATTGAAGTGCCGAAGAAATTGACGAAGAAGCAGATGGAATTAATTAAGCAATTAAATGAAGAGAAGCCGAGCAAGAGTTTTTTTAAAAAGATTTTTGGGTAGTACATTAAGAATAGTTTAGCAGCATTATTGAAGAACTGCACGACTGAATCGAAAGAATTATGTTTAAGCAATAACCAACTAACAGAGTAGCTTCTTTGTCGTTTGTTGCCAGAGAAAACAATTCTTCAAATTTCAGATGTGTTTCGATGAGCTTATGTTTGTGCAGTCCTTCAAATGATTCGGAAAAATATTGATTTGTTTTTTCAAACAAAGAGATATGATGTTGAGGAATAATTTTCTTTTCTCTAAGATAATCATAAAGGAGATCATAGTTGCGAGTAATATGCCATAAATAAGTGGTAATAGTATAAAAAGGAAATATTTTGTTATCCAATAATTTATGGCGAACGATAATTCGTTGAACAATATCTCTTTGTTTTAGGATAATTTTCCGGTATTCATCTAACGCTTCTCTTGAATTATAATCGTTATTTTTGATATCGATTAAAATTGTATTTTGCATCGTCTTGATAGTGTGAATCATTCGATTAACAAAAGGCAAAGCTTCCGTAGATTCAACATCATAGGTATTTTTAATCACACACGATTTATCATCAACCTCTAAAATCTCAAATCCGTAGAGTAGATTTACTGCATATTGCAGTTTGGAGAGAACTTCTGGATCTTTGTATTTCACTTTAATCTCATCGAATCCTCCCCGATATAAACTTCCGATAATGCTTCGATAGATTGTTTTCGGCAACTGCTCCAAATTAATAGTAGTACTTTTGTTTTCTTTATGCATTACTTTGGGAGTAATAATGAGATTATTTTTTTCATCTCGTATTTCTATCTCAGCACCAGAGTTCAGATGATTAGAATCAACCCATTGTTTTGGAAGGTAGATAGTATATCCCCCTTTCCCTTGTTTTATTAATTTTCTAATCATTTTAATATTAACCCTATGGATGATATGGATTACATATTAATAAACGTTCCGTTTCCACATTATTGTTAAAAACAAAAATTTAAACAAAAGGTTTATAAATATCACTACAAAGTGATTAAAACATTGGAGGGTACTACTATGTCTGAACTATATTTGAGTAACGAGTTGCCGATTGGTATTTTGAATGAAGGTTTTTTCCAACCGAATTTAACTGCATCTATCGGATCTAATCCGTAGAAAACAAGGTGTTAGAGAGTGGGTGCATATTGTTGATGACAACGTCTGGCCTGGAAGTGGTCCAGAAATCGAAGCAAAATTACTGGAAGCAAGAATAGTTATTAGTGATCATCATGGAGGATTTGCCAGCAGTAATCCATATCTTACTGCCGTTTCAACCGTATTTGCTCGAGAGGAAGAACGAAAAGCTTTAGGCCTCACTCCAGAGAATACAACAGTCATTACGACGGTTAAGAACGTTGATGAAGATGGTATTGACGGTTTAGTAACTGCACTTGGATTAGTTCCTTCAAAACTAAGAAGCCAAGTAGAAGCAACATCAATTTTCACGGACTGTACGATGTTTGGTGGAAGAGCATTCAAACCGGGATATCAATTAACCGATACCGCAGAAATTGCTGGCTTTGCCATTAATCCCAACTTTGACAGATAAATA
>DUGB01000132.1 GCA_013331555.1 Candidatus Woesearchaeota archaeon | reverse complement strand
CACAAACCGTCCATCTAAAAATAGAATTGCTCCCTTATCCGTTTCAGACCTAATACACCGTCCAGCGGACTGAAAACACTTATTCATCGCAGGGTATGTATACCCATAATCCCAGCCTTTTCCGAACAGCTCATCATAATATTTGATCATCTCCTGCGTACGCAAATCCGGCTTGCTCAAAGGTAGTCCCACAATCACGACCCCATTAAGTAAATCGCCGGGAAAATCAATTCCTTCTGCAAAATTTGCTCCAGAAACTCCCAATAACACTCCTCCTTTTTTCCGCTCCTCCCGAAATCCTGCCAACAGCGCTTCTTTTTCCTCTTTATTCATCTCTTTTTTCTCCCAAAACTTTTTTTTGGGCGTTTCCAAGAAATAACAAATTCGATCGCGCAGGTCATATGAAGGAAAGAATAACGCCACATTTCCTGGAATCACTTCTGACATTGTTGCACACTTCTCAGCAATCGTCCGGTACATCGCCTCATTCCGCAGCGTATATTTTGTACTTGTTTCTGGCACGACAATGGTCAACTTATTCTCTGGAGGAAACGGCGATTGGTATTCTTTCTCGATGCCTTTCTCCACACCTAAAATATCTTTGTACATAAACGTTGGTTTCAACGTGCCGCTCATCATCACTCCGCTGGCGATGGCAGAAAAAACACTTTTCGTTAGAATTCCCGGATCCAGACACCAATAACTCAATTGCAGAAATTGTTCCGTTCGTCCTTCTTTCTTCTGAAAAATTCGTGCATAGCCTTTGTCTTCTCCCTTCCAGGCATTGAGAAAAGATTGGATACCTCCTAAATAACTTCGATGCTGTTTCTTTCGCACTTCGTCTGCGGCCGTTTCGAGTTCTTCCAACAAATGATCATATGGCGCCAGCTTTTCTAATTCTCGTATCACCAGACTTTTGGGCACAAGTGATTCTTCTTCAGCAGTCTTATCCGCAAGATCAACTAATAATCGCTGCAGCTCTTGCAGCCATTGGATCACTCCGCCAAAACCAAACTTTTTCGCCTCCTGCACTGCATTCTTAATCATCAGCGTTGTTAACGTTGAACTCATCATATCCATCATTCGTGTAGGCAGATTATGTCCTTCATCGACAATCACAATGCAGTCTTCTAATTCTAATCCTAATTTTGTAAATAACGTTTGCTGGACAAATGGATTAAAAACATAATTATAATCACCAATGATCACCAATGCTTCTTTTGCCGCGCTTAATGCCACTTCATAACTGCATAACTTTTTTTCTTTGCACACCGCTATCAATTCTTCTGTATGGAGCGGTCCACGTTCTTTCAATTCTTTGATTAATCTTTCTGCTTCAATCGTTACACTCTTCTTTCCTCGCACATTTTCATAAAATTCACATTCTCCTTTTTCCACAACTGTTTTGCAATATTCATTAAACTCATTGCCGAAGAGCCCTGCGACTTCTTGACTGCACATGCTTTTCTTGCCGATCAAATCAATACAAGGAATAGCAACACTATGTTTTTCACGAATCATTTTAATCGTTTCAATAGCAATCCGATGCTGAGTATGACGATTCGTCAGAAAAAAAATTCTTTTCTTCTGTTGTAAGGCAACCTCAATTGCCACTGCCAACGCGCTCGCAGTTTTTCCTAAACCTGTTGGAGCATGGGCGAGCAAAATTTTTCCTTGTGTTAATGTTGTATAAATATCATTCACTAATTCTTTTTGTCCGTCGCGCATCTCCGCATGGGGAAATAATCTCGGTGTATACGACGTTAATGGACTAGTGATCATGCAGAACAATTTTTCAGAACAGGACAAAACCTTTAAATAATCTGAGTTATTGCAATATAGCTATTCCAATAGATAAATGTTTAAATACGACATACCAACATAACTTTTCGAGAGGTAGGTGGGTCGGTCGGGGGTGTGAACGTGATTAAAAATAGGTCTGTAAATAAAGCTATCTTTGATGTATTTTTTCGTGAAAAACCAGCAATGATGTTGGTAGAGTTAAAGAACGCGGATTCGTCCGTCTATGCTTCTGTGTTGGCAAAACAAATTGACTGTACATATTCTCATGTGGTTAAGATTTTGCAGGAGATGCAGAAAGCTGATTTGATTAACTTCAAAAAAGAAGGGCGTCTCAAACTGTTAGAATTGACTAAAAAAGGTCGTGAAATCGCCGGCAACATTGAAAGTATCAAAACGATGTTATAGTCTCTTTTCATTAACTTTATATTTTTTTTATTTTTCTAACCTCTTAATAGGAAAAATCAAAAGGAGATGTTTGATGGTCAATTACGAAGAAAAATATAGCCAAGCACGAGAAGTTCTTCAACGTTGGGTTGATAACCAAAGTCATGATCGTTGTTGGTACTATCCTGATCTCTTTCGTGAACTGGCAGCAATCCTCGAAGTTTCTCCAACGAAAGAACCACTGCTTCCGCCACTAGAAGAATTCAAAGAAGGGTGTCGCCGGTATCAACAAGAAGAATTTGAACTAGAGAAGTAATTATGATCTATTTTTTTGTATCATTGACCATATAAGATATAGACCTACAGTTATTATTAAAAATGTAATAAAAATAAATACTGGTCCCAGACTTAAACATTGTTGGTTGGTAGGATTGTAAATTCTAGATGAGATATCAGTACAATGAGGCAAAAATGTAGAGATTATAATGCTACTACAAAGACCAACTCCAATTGAAAAGATAGTTTTCCATAAATTTGGTTCAAAATTCATATTTACTTATAAAAAATAGATATATAAAAACACATCTAATGCTTCAATCCTACTTGAAACTAACTTAACATATTCACACACAACGAATACACCGTTCCTGGATTGCGGCAAACATCACGCGTTACACTCATTCCATCATCACAATCGTTGTCCTGTCGGCATACAATACGGCAAGAATGCCCTTCTCCTGGCACGCAGCCGACTTCTTCCGTACTTACCGTTCCATTGGCGGAAACAACCACTGCTCCCGTTATCGAGCTTCCACCAACAATACTCTTCCAAAACATCCCTTCACTCACTGTTTGGGCAATAAAAAACGCCAATAACACATTTACAAAAATAAACGCAATTCCCACAACAATACCCTTCGTTCGGTGATTCATATCAACAAGAAAGAAAAAAAGAATAATAAATGTTTCTATTGCAGATACATCTTTAAGCGTTCTGTATCCAGTTTCCAATTCATCGGCAGTTTCTTCATGCGTTGGTAATATTTCACTAAGCGTCTGATTTTAGAACTAGTAAGAATCAATCCCCTATGTCCGGACTGATCATGATGATTTTTCTCTAAATGCTGCTTAATAGAGACCATTTTCCGAATCAAATTCAATAAATCTTCTGGAAGTTCTGGCAGCAATTTGTTTTCCGCCAAAATCGTTGTTACATTCTTTCCTGTTAACGCTTTAACGCTGTTAATCCCATATGAGTCCCGCAGTATAATTCCGATCTCTGATGGTTCTTTTCCTGCTTTTACATATTTTAATACTAATTTCTCTACTTCTTTTTCTTTGAACGGCGCCCAAACCGGAACGTGTTTTGCTGGTCGCTTGCTACCGCTCTTTCCTTTTGCTCCACTGTGCATTCGTGCCATATTTTTGCCTCACTTAGGTATATCAAGGACGGAGAAATCAACTCAAACGTAATCTCCAGTATACATCAGCCTGAACCGACATATCTCTTGAATGTCTTTCAGATTCAAACCTCATTTAAAAACCTTTGCTCAGAGAAATTTGAAAAATAGAAATTTGACTAATTGGAAGTTGTTTTATGTCAAGTCGAGTCGTAGCGACAAGTTTCCAATTCTCCATGCAGATATCGCTTGACCTAGTAGAAATGGTAGGAGTATAATCACTTAAGAGTCATTTTTAAGTAGTAACTTATTTAAACGGGCCTGTTTCTTTCATAGAATATGTCAGATTCAGTTAAAGCATATCACGGAACGAGCGATTTGGAAGGAGTGACTAGGGGGAATGCCATAAAGTCACCAGATTTTCAGCAGAGTGAGGATTATTGGTTAGTAAGGAAACAAGAATATGATGTTCTTACACAGAAATTTGCTGAGGCTGCAAGAGATCATATCAAGAGTGGTTTTTTATTTGATGGATTTGGCAATGACTCTCGGTTATTAGCCAACGATGAAGCTTTAGCTGATCTTGTTGAAACTTATGACATTCAATTATTTAACCCTGCCGAAAGAATTGATTATAAAGAGTTAAAGCGAACGCTATTTGTATATCTTGCAGACCAACAAAGCGGTTCGGTAAATTTTGCAAGATCACGTGAAGAAGGACAAACCGGGGCTTTATTGGAATTTAAGATTCCTAAAAGTTTGTTAAGACCAAGTTTTTGGACATATAGGGGTCATTTTACAGTTATGGAGGTTGCAAGAGAGGTTAGTCTAAAGTTTTTACAACAAATTTTTGTTTCTACAGAAGATTTGGCAAGAGCAGTCAAATTGCTTGATGAACGCGGTTTAGAAGAAGTAAGAGTTAATGAGTTTAAACGTAACTCTACCCCTCGTCAATGAACTGATAGAATTCTGAGTTTTACACGGAGTCAAGCCCGAAAAGTTGTGTAGCCACTTAGGAAGCATTTTCAGGAAAATTAGAAATTGAATTTAACATTGGTTTCATTTAGTACCATTAAACACTTTGCACCCATTGTATTGTCCTTTGCAAAGTTCTACTCAATGTTTTTATAGAAGAAACATCTTCTGTGGAAAAAGAGGTTGAGATTATGAGAAAAATACTATTATTATTAGGAATCATCACGGCATCACTTTTGATCCTTGGATGCGGCGGTGGTGGCAACGACACTACAACTAACGACGATGCAGGCAATCCTTCCGATTTACCCGACGTTGCTTCCGACAATTCTCTCGAAGACACAGAGAGCGAGGCAGACAATGCTACTCTGAACACCACTCTTGTTCTAGATCAAAAACCAACCTGTACTGTTACTGCCGATTGTTCTGCCGGAACTCAATGCATCGATGGTGTGTGCGGTACGATTGATGATCTCTATTCGTTCGATTGCAACAACAAATGTAATTATAATAATGTTCTTGTTACAACCAGCGATGGTGAATCTTACACTTTAGCACGTGGTCAAGGGAGTTACACCAGTGCCGGTGCATTAGAATGGCGCTTGCTTGCCGGTCCGGACTACTGTCCTGATGAGAATGTTCCAGTCCCCATCAAAATTATTAAAAAGAACACCGGTAAGGTTGTTAGTGAGGAAGTTCTTGTTCTCCACCAAAGTGAAACTAGTAAAGTAATAACTCACCCAACCATTAAGCGCATTGCGTTTACTGCTACTCTCGAAGAATTGGAAGAGACCTGTAACAAATAATTTTTTTATTTTTCTTTTCACCTATGAAAATTATCTTCTGGAATGTTCAACGGGGGTATCACGCTCCAGAAATTTGTCGGATCCTCAAACAAGAGGATGCGGACGTTTATTTATTAACTGAAATTGATCGCGGCGTCAAAAGAACTAAAAAGATTGACTTCTTTGACATCATCACTCAGTGTCTCAAAGTCAAAAGTCACTTCGAAACGGAATTCATCGAAAAAGAAAGTTTTTTTCGCCACATTATTCGCACCGGCGGTCCTGGCGGCGGTGTTCATGGCAATGCAGTATTTACAAAACTGCCCATAAAATCATACCAAAAAGTTCTCCTCCCTTCGAGTGAAACACTTCGTTGGGATGGCACAACCATCGTTCCCGAACTTTTTGAACCGCGTGCCGGCCAGCGAATTGCCCAAATCGTCACTGTTAGTCTCAATGGTTCAGCAGTTCAGCTTGTCAACACGCATCTTGAATGCTGGCGTATGGGTTGGCCAGGCCGAAAAAAACAATTAGATACTATTTTCAACGTCCTTGATCTTCAGAAACCCATCATCTTTGCCGGCGATCTTAATAATATTGGTAATAATCCCATCAAAGCCATTCTTACTGCGAAGTATATCGAAGAAGAAACACAACAAGTTCAAGACTACCTTTTTGAAAAAGGACTTCAATCTTGTTTCCCTCAGGATTCCTATACTCACTTCGGTTTGTGGTTCTTTCGCAGAAAATCAAAATTAGACTGGCTGGCCGTCAGCCGTCACTTTCATGTTTCTTCACAAAAGAATATCAGAACGCCATGGAGTGATCATAATTATCTTACGATTGAGGTGAGGTTAGAGAAAAAGTAGCCCCGCTCGGATTCGAACCGAGGTCAATGCCTTTCATTCTCTTTTACTACTTTAAAGAGACCAAAGGGCACTATGCTAGTCCACTACATTCCGTAGAGCAATTGCTCTTCCACGGGGCTGTGACTAACACCCACAGCAGGGCCAACAATTTTGTTTTAAATCTTCTTTATAAAATTTTGGGTTAAAGCCTGATAAGCTAGGGTTGTTTGTAAAGCACAAATTCGTGACTCTAAAGAAGAATTTGGCTCAGATATACTTTGCTTGGTTTTTCTTTAAAAATTCTTCATCGAAAATTATATATAACTCAAAATAATGATTTAAGCCCATATGGTGACCGATGCTCTCCTCAATGTTTCTCTTCCTCCTACTGAGATCCTCTCCGTTTTTCAGCCAGTGGTAGATACTATTCAACCTCTCCTCATCAAGATTAGTCTTCTTGTTGGCGGTCTTTTTGGCATCTATGTCATCCTCCTCCTTGCTCGTGTATATTACGAACGCAAAAAAGTCCACATCTTAGAAGATATCCGCTACGATCTCGATCGCTTGAACATGCATTATAATATTGGCTATTCTGCTGCTCGTAAGGGTGTTCTTTCTCAACTCATTTGCAATATTAAAAGCCACTACATCAACAAAAGGATTATGCGTGATCACGCCAGAAAACACAAATGAACATTCGCATCGCCAAGACTGTATTTCGTCAGGAATATATTCCGCTTCAGATTGGGTTTATTGTTATTCGGGATATGAATAACCACAAGTCTACTCCTGAATCTCTTCACCTCTTGCATGAAGCAGAACATCTTATCCAATTGACTTTTAATAAAGACAACGTCAAAAGTCATGCTCTCATCGCTCCGTGGACTGTTGCTCAAATGGAATTTGGCGAAAAAGCTCAACATTATCACACCTCTGTCGAACAGCTTCTTCGACACGTTGTCGCCAAGAAAAAACTTGCTTCAAAAGATACTCTTACCAATATCGTTCGTTATCTCTCTCTTAGACATATCATTCCTCTTGGTGTTGACGATCTTGACAAAATTAAGGGTAATATTGTCTTTGATCTGGCCAAACGCCGCCAGCGTGTTCGTCTCTTCCGGTCGTTGAAACCAAACGAATTGTATTATCATGATCGCAAATCTATTTTAGGCACAAAGTTAGACTATTGGAAAAACTCTCGCACCCGAGTCACACCACAGTCTCATAGTGCTCTTCTTCATTGTGAAGCTCTTCCGCCTTTGACATCTGCAAAACTTCGCAGCGTTCTTCAGGAAAGTGCTCAACTCATTGAACAATTTACGGGAGCAAGGACAAAGATATTCATTTTGAGCAAGAGAAAACCATCTGCTCGTTTCTGACCGTTATGTATTTAAAGAAAGCATTATTTTCTGCTCTCTATGGATTTTAAACAGGAATTAGTCATTCTTCTGAGTAAAGCAACATCTCTCCATTCCGAAGATATTGCCATTATGATCTCTCTCCCACCTGATCAAAAAATGGGTGACTACGCTTTTCCCTGCTTCAAGCTCGGCAAGAATCCTAAAGAAGAAGCAGAGAAATTAAAGAAAAAGATAGTTCTTCCTTCATTTATTAGTAAAGTAGACGTCGCCGGTCCATATTTAAATTTTTATTTGAATAAACCCGAAATAGCCAAGAATGTTTTGGAAACGATCTTGAAATCGAAAGAGAACTATGGCCAACAAAAAGAAAAAAGAAAAATTCTTGTTGAATATTGCGGTCCTAATACCAACAAACCACTTCATCTTGGTCACGTTCGTAATATGGCTCTTGGCAATGCTGTCTATAACCTGCTTCAATTTTTAGGAAATGACGTTCATCCCGTCAATATTATTAATGATCGAGGAATCCACATCTGTCAATCCATGCTTGCGTATCAGAAATGGGGAAATAACAAAAAGCCAGACAAAAAAGGAGATCATTTTGTCGGTGATTTTTATGTTCTCTTTGCCAAAGCGCTGAAAGAAAATCCGGCGTTGAAAGAAGAAGCCCAACAATTGCTTCAACAATGGGAGAACAAAGACAAACCAACTCATGAACTATGGAAAAAGATGAATGGTTGGGTATTAAATGGATTTGCCGAAACCTATAAACGATTTGGAATTGCTTTTGAGAAAGAATATTTTGAATCTCAGTATTATGAAAAGGGAAAAGATATTGCTTTGGATGGATTAAAGAAAGGTATTTTTGAGAAAGATGAAACGAATGCCATCATTGCTAAACTTGACAAATTCAAAATCGAGGATAAAGTGGTTCTCCGTGGTGATGGCACAAGCATTTACATCACGCAGGATTTATATCTAGCAGAACAACGCTTTCAGGATTACCGCTTCGACAAACTCCTTTATGTTGTCGCATCCGAACAGCAGTTTCACTTCAAACAACTTTTTGCAATTCTTGAACTGTTAGGAAAACCGTATGCAAAAAGTCTGTACCATCTTAGTTATGGGTTGGTCAATCTTCCTACCGGAAGAATGAAATCACGCGAAGGGACAGTTGTTGATGCTGATGATATTCTTGATGAAATGTCTGCTCTTGCTGAGAAAGAAGTTCGATCACGCTATCCAACATTGTCCGAGAAAGAAATCAAACGTCGGGCTGAGTTTATCGGACTTGCTGCAATTAAATTCTTCATGCTCAAAGTTGATCCCGTTAAAGATATCGTATTTAATCCCGAGGAATCATTAAGTTTTGAAGGTGAAACCGGCCCTTATATTCAATATACCCACGCTCGTGCTTGTTCAATCCTCCGTAAAGCACCGAAGAAAGGAAAAAGCAATTATCTTGCTCTCAAAGAACCATCTGAACAAGGACTGATTCTACTCCTTTCGCGTTTTCCAGCGATGGTACAAGAAGTTGCTGCACAATTTAAAATTCAAGTTGTCAGTCATTATCTCCTCACCCTCGCTCAATCCTTCAACGAATTTTACCATTCGTGTCCGGTCATTTCTGATGAAAAAGAACTGATGAATGCTCGTCTTGCTCTCGTTGATGCAACGCGTCAAGTTCTTGCTAATGGTTTAGGATTACTTGGCATTCATCCTCCCGAGGAAATGTAGGATGGCTGTTCTGAGTCCTCTCTGCCAGCTTAAAGGTGGTTGTATGGGTTGCTGTGGTCACAGCTTTACATCCGCAATACATATTCGTCAAGCGATCAATGACAACACAAAAGAATTTCAAGAACGCAAGCCAAAAACAGAAACAGAATTTCTTTCCTTCCGTGATTGCTATGAGGCAATGGATTTACACCATGGTGTTTGTCGTAATTTGGTTCAAGAGAAAGGTTGTTTTCATTGTCCTCTCCACCCAGCTCGTCATAACGACAAAGATCTTCGCATCAATCATTGCGATGTTGATTATTTGTGCCCCACGGCACGGTCATTTGCGACGTGGGATAAAAAACGTCAAGATCATTTTCTCCAGTTCATTGAGAAACAAGATGTTGATAATGTAACGTATTCAATAAAAATGGATAACGGCGAAATGTTGAAAGAGTTCACCGCCAAAGATATATAACTATCAACATATTCATTTCATCAATGTCATTTTTGATCATTATTCGTGGACCTTTAGGAATTGGAAAATCTACCCTTGCTCATCACCTCGCCAAGAAAATCAATGCAAAAATAATTGCTATCGATCGTGTTCTCGATAAACATAATTTAACTCGCCATAAAGAACGAGGATTTATTTCTCAGAAAAGCTTTATCAAAGCTAATGTATTAATGATACCAAAGATCAAGGCTTATTTCAAGAAAGGATTTCCTGTTATTGTTGAGGGCAATTTCTATTGGAAATCTCAAATAGATGATCTTCTCCAGCGTATTAAACAACCAACGTTTGTTTTCACATTGAAAGCACCACTCCCTCTCTGTATTGAACGTGACCGCACAAGAAGTCAAACGTGTGGAAAAGACGCTGCTCGTGTCGTTTACAAAAAATCGACCGAATTCAAGTATGGGATTATGATTGATGTGAGCAAGAGAACAATTACGCAGAGCGTCAAAGAAATTGTTAGGCATTTGCCATTTAAAAATTAACTTAAGCAGCGCGCAATGCTTTCCATCGTTCTGCGATGGAAGCAACAATATCATTTAGAGAGCTATCTTCAGATACAACATATAAAGTATCATATTTACGTTCCTGAAGAATTTTTGTATTATCTTTTCTATAACAATCTTTTGTTCGTAGCAGAATGATACTGCCATTTCTTTCTTGGATTTCATAAACCTCTCTCCGGCTCATGGAAGAAAAATTACTCCATCCCCCTTCATTGTAAGAAGTAGGAATGAAAATTCCAGACCATCCTCCAAGCCTCGCCAAACGTAAAGCAACTTTTACAGGTAGAGTAGCGTTATGGCAGAAACTATCTAATCTATGTTTCTTTTTCAGAAGTTCTTGTATTTTTGATCCTACTCCAATTTCCTCAGGCTTTTCTACATTTGGTAGAATGATTGGAGATGTACTGAGACCTGGGAAAAATTCCACCAATGGCATTCGTAAAAAATATAGCGATGGATTCCAATTAACTGCTCTACCTGTATTATTAATGATCTCCATAACATATCCCGTAAATTCCCGTACTGTAATGATATCTTCTACAGATGCATCTGCCCCTTGAGCAGATCCACTATCAGTATTCAAAATAAAGCTTTTTGGATGACCTTCAGCTTCTCTAGATCGCTTTCGATAAACATTTTTTGATTTCCATCCTACAATTCCTTTCTTGTCAGTAGTCGTTATCATCACATACTCTCGCAGAATGTAAGGGTATTCAACTCTCTCCACTGTTTCGCAGCGCGGTTCGATATATTCTTCTACGAAATAAGCTCTTCCCAGTTTTCTTGGATCTTCAGTCATTGATACCGAATCTCCTCCTCTTCCCATATCTCCCTTGTAAATTACTCTTCTGCCTTGTGCAAAATCTTCCATTTTTCGTTTGTCCGGTTCATATGCAGGCATTAAATTACCAAATACTTCATGTTGATTCAACTTTGGAGTAATCGCAGAACAAAAACTTGAAACTCTTGAATCAAAAAGATGACTTTTCTCTTGCCATGAATCTACAGAACGATCATCATTTAAATCTCCTGGTAACAGATTCATTTCAAGAAGATAGATTCTCCCTTCCCTCGAAATAACATAATCTAATCCGAGATGGAATTGGTGTTTATCTGAAGACATCTTTTCATCAAAATCTGCCACATTTATAAATTTATCACTGTAAAGTTATAACTCAATCTAACGCCACAACATTTTTAAAAACACTTCATAATGCGTGTAATTAATGGGCCTATAGTCTAGCCTGGATAGGACGGTGGGCTTCGGTTATTTCAGTAGACACCCGCAAACTCCGGTTCGAATCCGGATAGGCTCAGTTTTTTCACATAAGATTTATATTTTTCAGTATTATCTTGCCTTAGATGAACATACTCTCTA
>DUGB01000043.1 GCA_013331555.1 Candidatus Woesearchaeota archaeon | reverse complement strand
TGAAAAGACAGTCTTCAATAGAATGAAAAGAATAATTTGAATTGTTACCGGAATAATCAGTATTGCCGTTATGTTTTGAAATAATCCTTCAAGTTGATTTAGTATCTGTACAATCCACTGAAACTGAAAGCCGAGAATATACGCGATTGTTATTACAATCAACAAAAGGGGAATGGTAATCAGTAGCGCATTCAGATCTTTTTTACTGGAATACATAGTGCTGCTTATGGAGAAGATGAGATAGAGAGAAAGAATCGTATATGGTATTTGGTATCCTGTATTTCGAAAAAATGCCAATTGGTGATTGTTACAAAGTATAGTGTTTGATGTCATTCCGGACAATCCCGCAGAATGCGGGAGTGATCCGGAATCTATTTGATAATATAGATTCCCGCTTTCACGGGAATGACAAAGAAATGGTATATCAGGTAACATGTACACAGTTATCAGCCACAACACTGCAATTCCCACAAACAGCGGTGCGATGCCGACGAGTGTTCTTCTCACAGGATCGACTTTTTCAATCGTCACGCTTCCTGCCTGTAGTTTATTTCCTTCCAGTATTTTCGGTACCAATGTCATACTTTTCACCGGGACAAAAAGGATGACCGCCATTAGTAAGTGAGATAATTCATGAATCACCACGCCGGGGTAGAGGAGGAGGGAGAGGAAGGCAGTTGTAAGTGGTAAGTTATGAGTGGTAAGAAAAAATAATCGGAGGAGTAACTGGTTTGTTTTGTAGGAAAGGAAATAGATGCCAAAGAGTAATACGGTAACAATCAGGAAACTGGCCATACCTAGTCAGTATACCTGATGAGATTAAGGGTTGAATCGTATGCCGATTTTCTTTCCAAGACGTCCGAATAGGCTACCGTTTTGAGAAGGTTGATGTACTTTTTGTTTTTGCTCTTCTTGAATTTTTTGAGCTACTGTTTTTATTTCTTCAGGGGTAAGTTCACTTTTAATCGCTCCGTCAGGATTAAAAACACGCGCGGTCAACTCCTGAGGATACCTTTGAAACGTATCTCGTATTAGATCACGATCACCAAGAAAAAGACTGTTGATTGTATTGTCGAGTGTTCGTCTATTCATCTCCAGTTGTTCATCGGTAGAAACATTCCGTATGTCTACACGAGATGGTGGTGGTTCTGACACATTAGATTTCGGGTCAAACGTAACTCTTCTCACCGCTTCTTCTACAGAAATAGGTTTATTGCTCTGCTCTGCTTTTAATTGTTCCTCGCTGACTCGATTTATGAAATCAGGCGATACAGGTAAACCATGTCTTAACGCATAGTTAGTTATTACAATGTGCATAATATTTTCTATTTGTTTTCTCTTTTCCCCTGGTGTGTCTTGTCCCGGCTCATTTTCTTGCAGTTCTGGTTCAAATGGTTGAGTTGGAGGAGTGGATGATTGTATAGTGCTTTTTGAGTTTAAAATCGGTGTAATTTTCTTTATAAAATCTTCATTTCCGATTTGGTATTGGCCGGTTTCATCCATGGCAAAATTCGTGTCCAATTTTCCATCGTCATACCGTTCCATTACCCACTGTCTTTCATTCTCATCTAGACTAGTAAATACGAGCGCGCTTTCAAGACGCATTCTTCCTTGTAATCGAGCACGGGTGTCTTTCAGTTGGGTTTTTTGCTCTTTTTTTACTGCTTGCGCCCCAAAAAAGTTTGCATGAGAGCCGCGACCGACCTCTAAAGCGTCAGTTCCCTCTACCGGTGGTAAGGTTAAATTCCATGCTCGAACCGCTTCTTCGCCGGATATAGAACGGCCTTCTTTACGGGCATTTTCTACAATACGCCGCATGCCATCTGTATCTTGTGGTGTAAAATCCAGTTCTGGATGTTCTTTTACGTATTGATCAACCAATTCTTGCGACAGAATTCTGTTTGAAGATTCATTACCCGGGGAAGCTCCATACTCGCGTTTTATCTTATTGTCTTGAGATCGTTTTTGCGGGAAAAATTGTCTGGCAAGATCTTCGTAAGATATATCTGTTATCTCTGATCGAACAGCTCCTTCTCGATCCCGATACTCAATGGTACGCGAATCGCCATTTTCTATAATACGGGTAAATCCTTGTACTTCTTGCAACATAAAGCGTTTAGTCAGTTGGTCCAGAGCAGATGAGTTTTCTCCCTTCTGTGTATTCTTTTGTCGCTGTGTTTTCATTATTTCTTCTGCTGATTTTATACGTCCGTCTGGATTCTCAATGTCTTGTCGGGAAAAAGTTCCCTGTTCTATTCCTTGTAAGACAGAAGATTCATCTACAGAAACGGGCATCGGTTTTCCACTGGTATCTTTCTTTTGAAACGCATTTGCCACTCGTACAATGAGTTGGTTGATTGCCTGTTCGTCTCTTTCTGGTACTGATGGTTCTTTTCGTGTTGCATATCTGTCTTGAACAAATTCTTCAAATTCATCGTTTACAGATTGTTTAAAGTGTTGTTTTGTTTTCTGTAACAGTCTGTCTCCAAGCAATTTATATTCTTGTTTTTCAGCTGGATTTTGAATATGTGACTGTACTTGATTTAAATAATAAGCAAGCTGTGCAATAATAACTGAATTTCGCTGCTCGGGAGTTAATTTTTTTTCTATCTTAGGAGGCTCTGGGCTAACCTTCCCAACAGTAGGCTCAGTGATTATATTGTGTGTTCCATCGGCATCCATCACTTTAAATGCAATAATACGATGACCATTCGGCCGAATAAATACATCAGATGAAGACGGTTGTACTGTTGCCGAATCAATAACTTCTTCTTGCATACACACTCATATTACATGTTTACAGCGTATATTACAAGAAAATTGTAGGCATTTAAGAAGAACTCGTTTTAAATTGTTCGATTGATTTTTTTACTTCTTCAATTTCTTCCTCAGTCCCCGACAATTCGAGTTTTTGGGCCAACTCATGCAAAAGTTTTCCTTCAATTTTTTCTCGGATGTTTTCATCATATTGCTTTTTCCCTTCACGAACATCAAGTAGTTCAAGCTCGAATTCCTTATTAAGTTTAGCCTGATAGAGAGCAGAAATCATACTCCAGGCAATTTGAGTCAATTTTAATTTTTGATCTTCCGATAAACTACTCATGTTCAAATCTAGTTTTGCCCGTGTTTCTGCATTAAATGGCGCAACGTTAAGTAATGTCTGAAACGATATCATAATTTATGTCCTTTCCCGTAAGCCCGGTTTAAAACTGACTGCGGTTACGGCATAATTGTTCAGAGCATCGACGGGTGTCGCTGCTGTGGCATCTACCATGGTAGCAGCATGGAGCCGTTCATGCAAAATACCCATGACTACATTGGTAGTTACAAACGGAGAACGCTGACGGAGCAAATTTAACAGATATTTTTCCAGGCCTGCCATACGTGTTTCTCTATCTGCTGCCGGCACGGCGCTCCAGTCAATACGTCCTTGTGGATCAACTTCGCCTGGAGTTGCCCCAAAAGGGCCACGGGTAACAAGATCACCTTGTGTAATTCCTAAGCCATCTATAATGCTTTGCGCCATAATGCTGTCGGGTAGTGCGCCACTCGCAATAATTTTCTTATGGAGTTCCGGATTTTTTTCAGTGATAAAAATCGCCTGCTGTAAATTGTCAAAAGATTCGAGCGCCTGACTTCTATGATAGGGAGTATACATAACTTCAGCAATATGGTTAAGCTTTTTTACGGGAGTCCGTTCTGCATCTCCCTGACCGGTAATATGGTCAATTTTGTTGATAATTGGCTCGACACCAGGAGCATATTCTTCTACTTCAGTAACCGTTGCTACGCGTTCTTTCGATCTTTGCTGTTTTTCCAGTTCTTTCCGTGCTGCTTCGAGTTCTGTCTGGGGAACATTGCCGGTTAGTCGTGCAAGCTCGTTCAGTTTTGTTTCAGCTTTATTTTTATCTTTAAGAGCTTGTTCCCAACTTGTCCTTTCCTGAGCTAATGCTGTTGCTGCTTCTTCAGGTGTTCGTGTACGCGTTCCACCTTTTGCTTTTGGATCAGATATCGTTTGTCTTAACAGAGTAGCATATCTGGTATTAACCGAATTTTGATCAGCGAAATCTACACGCTGTTTTATGTCTGTCAATCTGGCATCAGAAGTAGTAACAGTTGTACGAAGCGCACTTTCTTCAGTTGTTAATTCAGCTATTCGTGTTGGGGCATTTTGAATCTCTGCTTCAAGATGGGTAATACGAGCTTTTTCGGCGTCAATTTTGTCTTGATATGCTTGTGCTCTTCTGTCTAAAGCAATTTTTTGTTTGAGGAACTCTTCTTCTGTTGTAATAGCCGTTTCTGTTCCATCGGCTTCTACCTTTGCCCATGTTTTTACTGTTTTTTTCCGGAGATCTGTAGCATTCTGTTCAGCCTGAGCAATCCAGTCTTCCCGTAAGAATTCCGTATCGCGACGATTTTCTATAACCGCCGCCGTCTGCAATTCTGCTAAATTTGAAATTGCAGCCGATGTTGCCTGTTCATACAGCTCGATGTATTCCCGATCGGGGAGAGTTGTTAATTGGTCGAGTGGTTTTCCTTGTTGTTCTAGTAGCCGTTCGAGTTGTTTATCAATATCGATGGAAAGCCGATCGTTTCTAAATATATCCCGTGGATCATCAACTTTCATATTATAAGCGCTTTCACGAAACGCTATCGATGCATTGTGAACCTCAGCGAGCATGCGAAGTCGTTGTGATTCGGTATACCGGGTAACATCATGAAATCGTATTGCCTCAGCAAGGGGAGCATTGAGGCTTCGGGTTGNNGTTACTACTCGTTCTTCATCACTCTGCCACTGAATATATCTGCTTGTCCCTACTCTTCGAAGACCCATAGCATATGCTAGTTGATTTGCCCGTTTCCGAAGGGATGCGTCAAGCACTACCATTTCTTCACGGCTAAATTCTATCAGTTGCATTTTTCCCAGTTGTTGACGTGCGGCTTCTCCTGCATCTCCTTCTTGCGTTGCCTGTTGCGCTAAGCCAAAAAACTCCTTATGATTTGGATTGTTATAGATAGTTGCAACCGCATCATAGAAAACTCGGTCATTTTTATACGCATCTGTTTGGCCCTTTTGAAGTTCTGCTGCGGCGAATGCGACTTCATTAATTTGTCCGAGGACAGATGTTTTTATAACCGGGTCAAGGTCTGCGTACGGTTTCACTTCGGCCTGTCCATGCAGGCTTTGGCTCGTTTCAATAGCCTTACTCTTATCAGGATCTCCTGAGGTCTCAGGGGTTGGAATTTTCAGATTAGCTACTGCAGAATTATCTAATCCTGCTTCAGCTGTTGTTGTGACACCTGGCATATGTACTCATCATAACAATAGTTGCAATATGGCGCAACACTCGGTATGCTGGAGACATGAATGAAACGAGTGAAGGCTTATCTCAACAAACAACAACTACT
>DUGB01000042.1 GCA_013331555.1 Candidatus Woesearchaeota archaeon | reverse complement strand
AGATTCAGAAAGATTATTAAAATTCAGTTGTATTTCAGTCATTGCAGTAACACCCCATTTTGTTAGTTTTTCCAATCAAACAAAATGGTTACTGCTTTATTTGTTTATCACTCACTTTTCGAACTGTGCCAGCCAAGCGTAATCTATATAAATTTTCAGTGTTCGAGGTGGTAATCATGGCCAAAAAATACAAGATTGTGTACAATAGGACAGATTGTATCGGCGCGGGAGCGTGCGCAACGATCTATTCCCAACGCTGGGTGATGAATTCATCTGATGATCGGGCTGATTTGGTGGGTGGAAAGAAAGTTGGCAGCGATCCAGAGACATGGGAAGTGGAGTTTACGGAAGAAGAATTGCAGTCGTTTTTAGAGTCGGCAAAGGTATGTCCTGTTGAAGTGATTCATATTTATGAATTGGAGACGGGGAAGAAAGTTTGTTGAGGTTGTTCTTAAAAATTGTACAGCATCATTCTTTACAATGATCCCACATAAATTGAAAATATTTTCTATATCCATCTGCCAATATTTTACTTTTTGTTACAAATTGCAGAGGCTCTTCAAATAATTCGCCCGGTTTAACTCCTACAAAGGTAACGACGTAATCTCCAAAAATATCTACCGCTGTATTGCTGGAATATTCCTTAGGCAAAAATCTATACGGTTTTCCTACTAATTCTAGAATTTCAGGTTTTTCTTCTTTTACTTCATGATCGAACAAGTGCACGAACTCGATTCCTCGTTTTTTTCTTTCTTCGTCAAAGTGTCTCAAATAGTGTTTAAGACGGGGATCAAGCCAGAATGCTTTTGCGCCCATAAAATAAACGGTTTGTTTTTGTTCCAGAATAAGATGTAAGTAGTTTTTGAATCCTTCCACTCCTTTAAAGAAATAGGCTTCGGTGTTAGGCTCTACGGCTTTATACAACTTTTTCATATCCGGCAGAAAGGTATCTAATGCTGATTCCTGCTCTTTGATCATTTCTTTCAACCGTTCAGGATTAATTGCTTTAAACAGTTTCTCGCCCTTGACGAAGGTTTCAGAAGCGAGACCTTTTTCAATTAACTTATTGAGAGAATCATAGACATTTCTGCGATGAACTGTAGATTTAATAGATATCTTGTTTACATTCACCTCTCCTAAATGGAGCAAAGCCTCGTACACTCTGGCTTCATTAAGGGAAAGTCCTATTTTTTGGAGGAGTTCTTGGTACATGTTAGTGGGTGCAGCTATCTTCTTTTAGGCCCAATTTTTTTCTTAAATGATCATAGTACTTATGGTTGCCGAGATGAATTTCACGAAAAACACCGTTTTCAACTTTGATCACAACACATCTGTTTGAAGAGCCCAGTTTCTTAATAAAAATCAGCGATCCATTAAGGTAAGAGCTAGGAGCAGCGCGAATTTTACCAAGTTTAACGGATTCGCACCAAAGCAGAATGTTTTCCTCTAAATTTTTCAAATGTTCTGTTAAAGCATCAAATTCTTTATTGAACTGTATCTGTTCTCCAAATAGTATCTTAAGCCTCTGTTTGAGCTCTTCTTGATTCATGTTTAATTTCCTCCGCTAAATATAAGTAAATATCCAAATTGTCGTTTGGATAATTTTCTTTTAATTTCTTAAGATTTTGAATAAATTTATCCATTCTGGTCTCAAGGTATCGTTCTGAAAATGAATTGATGAGAATGTCTTTCATCATGGAATTAACCTTTGCAATTCTCTGGTGGGAGGGGAGAGTGAGAAGGAGAGACATTTCTTGATCCAACCCTGAAGAACTAAGGATGCGTCTATGCACATTGAGATAATAATAATTCAGAATATATCGAAGCGTTTTTTGGTCATCATTATCCAGAATTTCGTTAATTCCTACTTCGTAAGAAAGAAGTATTTCTTCAAAAGATGTTCGACGTAAATCCGGTTTTATGCTGGTAAGAGAAAAAGTGGAAACGGAGCACGTTGCTGAAGAGAAGAAAATGGGCTTAGAAAGATCGTTCCAGGTAAGAAATATAAATTGTTTTTTGCCTTTTTGATATTGCTTCCGCTGTCTTCCTACAACAAAGATGTCGATATCGTTATACTTCTCTTTAAAGAGAAAAGATCCGGAAATAAATGCCCTGGGATACTTTAGCTTCTTTAAAATTTGTTTTGCTTTCTCCACCCGTTCTGGTTTTATTCCTTCTCCAGTAATGTAGTACTCTTCTTGGAGTGAACGCAAAGCGTCCATCTTTCGGCGGATGGCAGAATAGAGATAAGTCTGCTCGCCCGGTNNGATATTTCTGGACGAGATTGACTTGACGTTCTGTAAATAAAGCAGGAACGAGTTGTTGGCGATGTTCTAGTACGGTTTTACATATTTCTTTATTCATCTATGCTTAAAAATATATCTTTACTTATAAATATTCATATTTTTATGTAATCCATTCATTGTGAAATGCTAAGTGGTGGAGAAGAGATCTTGCACTTTTAAATATTTCGTTTTGGGGTGGTATCAACCACCCTCTAAACTTATATACTTTTCATGATAATTACTGAAGAGTAAAGACAATAAAACGAAGAGGTAAAAATCAAAATGAACGCAGACGACTTACAATTAGCAAAAAGATTTGCGCAACCAGGATTTGTTCCACCTTGGAGTCATTTACAGGGAGCTCTTGATAAGGCAGTAAAACGGATTGAAGAGGAATTTACCACAAGATTCAAGCGAGATATTCTTCAACATATGAATTATGCTTGGATGCACAGTGGTCGTTTTGGTGGTGGTGAATGGGGATGCGAACCACATGGAAGTGTTCTTGGTTATGATTTGATTGCTGGTGTACGAGATTATGAACAGGATATATTATTAGAAGAAGCAATGTTAAATCCACCAGAGATGGACGTTTACTTAGCAGACCCTAGGCTGAACTTTGGTGGTTTTTCAGCTCGTGGAATCGGTGCAGATATGGAGTATTTTATGTTATTAAGATGTGTAAATATTCCGGATAATGTTTCACTTCATTTGAGAGAATTTTTACAAAGAGAAAAAAGAACACCGATCATAATTATTCCTGACCAGCAGGATAAAGAAATATTTTCTTTTGTCTTACCACGAGATGTAAATGAGGGATATACTTATTTTCGTTTGCGACAATTTGATCAGAAAAATGGGGAAAAGATAGCTTTAAAAAGAAGAATGATTTAATCCTCGGGAAAGAGGAACGAAACGTATGGCATATTTATCACAATCCACTGGTTATCTTACTTTACTTTTCTATGGATTATTTATGATTCTTATTACTTATTTCTTTGCTCGCTGGAGGAAATATAAATCAATTCAGGGATTTTTGGTTGCTGAGCGGAATGTAAACTGGTGGCTGGGAGCGACGTCCATTGCTGCATCGTGGATCTGGGCACCTGCCTTATTTGTATCAACACAGTTTGCATATCAGCAGGGCTTACCTGGAAT
>DUGB01000004.1 GCA_013331555.1 Candidatus Woesearchaeota archaeon | reverse complement strand
GGAGTCCTCTGAGCTATATTAATAGTCTTGCGTTAGTACTATATTCAAAGTCAATTTCATCAAATTCTATTTTTTGGACCATGAGTTACCTCTTAGACTAATATTGACTCACAGTTTCTAATCTCTCTTTTTAAACCTTTCGTTAGTGTAACCATTATATAGTAATATCATAAAAATTTAGAACTAGTTAATCTCTTTCACCTACAATCTATGTTCTCTTTACTCCAAACCGATCTTCAACACCTGACCAATCCAGAAAAAGCCGTTATCTACGCCAGTTTTTTTAAAACCGGCAAGGGCGAATACGGTGAAAGCGATCAATTTCTTGGATTAACCGTTCCACAGCAACGTATTCTTGCCAAAAAATATATTACTCCTTCTTTAGAAGAGATTCATTCTTTACTTCAAAGTCCTATCCATGAGTATCGTCTGACTGCTTTACTTATTCTTGTTTTGCAGTACCATAAAGCAGTACCCCAAGATAAAGAAAAAATCGTCCAATTTTATCTTGCTCACACCAAACAAATCAATAATTGGGATCTAGTTGATACCTCTGCCGACAAAATTCTCGGTCACTATTTGCTCGATAAAGATAAAACCGTTCTCTTCAAGCTTGCCCACTCCTCCAACCTCTGGGAGCGGCGTATTGCTATTGTCGCCACCTTTGCTTTCATTAAACAGAACCAATTTCAAGAAACCATTCATATCGCCGAACTTCTTCTCCACGACTCTCATGATCTCATTCACAAAGCAGTTGGTTGGATGCTCCGAGAAGTAGGCAAGAGAGATAAAGTTACTCTTGAAACATTTTTGCAAAAGCACGCAACAAAAATGCCGCGAACAATGCTGCGTTATGCAATTGAGAAGTTTCCTGAACCTAAAAGAAAGTACTATCTTCAGAAGAAAGCCATTTAAAAGAACACTTCTTTTCTCCACCCATGAACGAACCAGAACCTATCCCTAACGCTGAAGAATTAGAATTCAAACCTGCATTTATTGAGCGCTATTCTAAACTCACCGATTGGGCCCAATTCAAAAAATACTCTCTTTCCTTCCTTCGTCGCAGTATTCGTATTAATACTCTTCTCACTCCTGTTGTCGAAACTAAAAAGTCCATTGAAGCCAAAGGCTGGATTCTGAAACCTATCCCTTGGTGTAAGGAAAGTTTCTGGATCGACAATCCAGATCGACGTGATGTTGGCAATTTGCTTGAACACCATCTTGGTAAAATTTATGTCCAAGAGGCAGCCTCAATGATTCCTCCATTGATCCTCAATCCTCAACCTGGCGATGTCGTTCTCGATATGTGTGCCGCTCCCGGCTCAAAAACAACGCAGATGGCAGCGATGATGCAGAATCAGGGACTTCTTGTTGCTAACGATTTCAAAGGTCAACGGTTGCAATCGCTGGGAATCAACTTACAGCGCAGTGGTGTTACCAATGTTTTAATCTCCTTGATGCACGGCAAGCGCTTTTACCAATTTCAATTCGACAAAATTCTTCTCGACGCTCCCTGCTCCGGTACGGGAACAATCCGCAAGAGCTTGAAAACGATTCGGATCTGGAATCCGTTGACGATTAGCAAACTTGCCCGCCAGCAGAAAGAATTGATTAAAAATGCCTTTGAGAATCTTAGACCGGGCGGCGAGATGGTCTATTCCACTTGTTCTGATGAACCAGAGGAGGATGAAGGGGTCGTTGATTATCTTCTCCAGACCTTTTCCAACGCTAAAATCGTTCCAACCCATTTGAAAGGACTCAAAATATCTCCTCCTGTTCTCGAGTTTGATGGAGTCATCTATGATGCTTCTCTCAAACACACTCTCCGCATCTGGCCGCAGGACAATGACACGGAAGGGTTTTTTGTGGCTAAAATAAAGAAGACATAAAACACAAAAAACCCAAGGAACGAAAGTGACTATGGTTTCTTTGTGTGTAAAATTAAAAAATTATCAAATTAAAACGAAAAAATTAAAAAGAAATTATCTTTTTAAAGAAAATTATTCCTGATTAATAAAAAATATCAAATTTAGAAATGATTCGATACAACGCTTTTTTCTTTGCTCCCTTAGAAATTTGGGTTCCTCATCCGACAACCACTCCAGAAGGGATTTATGGTTCTTTTCCTCGACCTTGGGTGAATGCAATTCAAAATCATAAACATCAACTGGCTCACCTTCCAACCCCTGATGTCTACCTTGTCCAGCCTCCACCTCTTCCTGCTTCTGAAGCTTCTCGAGTACTCGAAGCCATCGCGAGAAAAGATTTCTCTGCGTTGGAAGTTCGTGCTATCGAGTATCCTGATTGCCGATTCAAAAAAGAACAATCTCGCTTTTCTGAGTTTGTTGATCTTCTCTCAGCAAGAAGATTACGTCCCGGCCATCTTATTGTTGTAGCACGGAATGGCTGTGTCGATTATCTTGCAGAAATCCTTCAGTCTGCCGATTACAATGTAAACTATCGTTACATTGTGAACCCTCGCGAATTGCTTTATCAAAAAGAAAAATCGCCATGACTCTAGAATCTTATTTTAATCGTGTAAGTTACACTCTTCTCTTCCCTTTTTTTATCACCACTCTTGGCCGGGATAACGACGATAACTCTCCCGATCTTGCTACTCTTGTCCAAGAACTAGCGGGATTCTCTGCTCTTCTTGGACTTATTGGTTTCAGTTGCGAACGAGCTGTCTACAACGATGACCCAACTCTCTTTATGGTTTCCACTACTACTGCACTAACAACAAATGCTCTTTCATCCGCTTACGAAATCTTCTGGAGAAAGTAATCCTTCAGGTACTGTTCCTCTTCTGCGTTGAAATTCAGCAAAAACGTAATCGGTTCTCGATCCTTGACGCATGTCAAAACGAGTCGTTTCCTGTCTTAAGAAGTCCGGCTCATCCAATAACTGAACATATAACTCCAGAGCTTTTCTTGCCAGTTCTGATTCTTTCTTATACTGCTGATAGTCTGGATCGTCTTCTTCAAACATCCCTTCAAGATAAATCTCTTGAATAAGATGGTTCACTGTCTCTATTAAAT
>DUGB01000064.1 GCA_013331555.1 Candidatus Woesearchaeota archaeon | reverse complement strand
TTTCGAACTTTTCAACAAAGCCAAGTTTGTCAATTAAGTTTTGCTTCATAAAAGAAGCGTTTAATTTTCCGCCACCGCCGATTAGAGCGTTGGTAATGTTTTTTTCTTTTATAACTTTGACCGCCTCTTTTGGTGACATAACGAATATAACATTAGAATGGAGAGGTGATTTTGTGGTTGAAACAACAATCGTAAAAGGATTACCCATTTTCTCGAGTTCATTAACTTCTTTCATCATTTCGTATGTTCGCCTGCCCAAAATTATAGCATTAAATTTCTTGGCAATAGTATAGTAACTTTTCCATACAGCAGTAGACCAAGGTGTATCATCATTTTCGGTAGCAATATAACCGTTGAGAGTTGAAGTCATGTACAAAGTGAGTTGCATAGATTAGAAATAGTTTATAAGTTTATTAAAATTATTGTTTTTTTAAAAATCACTCACACCTTAAACTTAATAATATACTCTTTCACCACTTTTCCATCAACTGTAATCTTTCGTTTGATTTCACCGCTGCGAAAAGCTTTCTTGCGAGCCAAGTTTGCATCTTTCTGAAGCAACTTCAGGTCAACATCAATATCGTGAACAGCGTAGGTCTGTTCGATCGCGAGCTGCTTAAATGGGGACGAATCGATATCAAATAAATAGTCAGTCTGAAATGCTTTAACTAATGTATCCGGAACTTTGATTTTAATGAAGTCTTTGGTTGGAGATCCTAATTTTGGGGTGGTCTTCTTCTTTAATTTTAATTCTCCACCAGAAAAAATAACGTTAAAGAGTAAGTAATCAGCGAAAAACTCTTTGACCATCTTTTTATAAGTTTCAGGACTTACTTTCTGAGGAGATAGGACAAACTTTTTTCCAGATTTGCCAAAACGACGATCTTCTTCATATTGAACTCCTATTTTTTTGAGATCGGAACCAAGATCATGAACTGATTCGATGACACCCTCGACCTGGACGGGTTCACGAACATTCTCCGCAAGAAATTGATGGAAGAAATTGACATATTCAAAACCGCCTTTGATAATTAAACCGTTTTTGTCCGTTTTGAGAGTAAATGGCTCTTTCACAAACTCGCCCAGGCTATAGCGAGTAAACGCATTGTGAACTTCTTCAGAGACTGCTTTGTCTACAATTTTTTTGATAAAATTAGTGGTAACCATGGAATCTAAATCAAGTTTGGATGCCTCGATATTTAAAGATTATGTTTTCAGAATGTTGTGAGAAACTCACGAGGAGCACTGCTAGAAACAGCGATTAGCTACAATTTGTTTAGAACCCTAATCTTTTTAAATACCATCTCTCTTAATTTTGAATATGGCAGATTATAAATCAACAACAAGCGAAAACAAATGCATTTTTTGCGAAATTATTAAAGGGAATATAAAGACGCCAGGGATATTCTGGGAAGATGGTGAGTTTATGGCATTTCTGTCTACATGGCCAAATACAATTGGGTTTACAGTTGTAGTTCCAAAAGATCATTATAGCAGCGATGTTTTAGCAATGCCTGAAGTTAAACTTAATAAAATGGTCATTGCAACAAAAAAAGTTTCAAAGATTTTGATGAAAGGATTTGATGATGTTGGAAGGATAGGACTCATCATAGAAGGAACCGGTGTTGATCATGCTCATATTAAACTTTTTCCGATGCACAATACCGAACATTTGAAAAATGACAGTTGGAAACAACATCATAGTAAGAACGATAAATTCTTTGAACATTACGAAGGATATATCTCATCAAATGATGGTCCAAAAGCAGATGAACAAGAGTTAAGAGAATTATCCAAAAAATTAAGAAAGATTAAACTTTAATGGTTCATAATCGGCTTTTTCCATTTTTTTTTGTTCGGCGTTCTTATAGAACAAGTAACTAATGCCTGTACGGAATGTATATATAGATGAAAAAAATGTAATAGGAGTATGGACAAAGATGATAAATCAGTTCAACGGGTGAAGATTGTCGGACCGTTAAATATGTTCAAAAGTGTTTTGGCAATTATTCGTGATATTTTACTGATTCTTTTTTTGATCGTTGGCATCGCCGGAATCGTTTCGATTGTTGGGTTTGTCAGTCAATTGCCCGCAAATCTTGGCGAGATAATGCCTTTGGGATTGCTGGAAGGGCAAGGTGTTGCACCGCAGATGATGGAGAATGGTATAGACTCTTCATTGCAGTCCATCAAGCAGTTTTATCGTGAAGGAAAGATAACTGAAGCGTTACAGGAAGTTCAACGACTCGATGATCTCGCTCGTTCAATGGGAATTCCTGCAGCAGAAAGGGAGATTCTAACTGTTCTTCGGCAAGCGATCGAGGAACGAGATAGTGACTTGTTTTATCAGACGTTAGAGGAAATTAAGAAGGAACGTTAGTTTTCTTTTTTATGACATTTTTAATCTCTGAGCTTTTATATCGTTCTGGTTTATATGCTACTGCACGCACAATTTTAGGAAAGAGATTGTGTTTTGCTAATTCTTGGGTAATTTTTTCTTCAGTTACTTGATGATCATAACCTAAACAAATAATATCAGGGGTTTTTTCGACAATAATGCGAAAGTGATCATCAGTATTACCAATGACCGCTTCATCGACAATTTGAAGGGACTGAACTAAAGTACAGCGTTCTTGTTCAGTGAAAATAGTTTGTTTCCGCTGTGTTTGTTTTGTTTTGTCAGTCGCGATGACAACAATAAGATAATCACCCTGTTTTTTTGCCTGCTGAAAATAATTGAGGTGACCTAAGTGGAGTAAGTCAAACGTTCCAAAGCAGATAACTTTTTTCATGAGAGTAGTCTTTTGATACGTAGATTATTAATCTTTTCCTAGAATGACTTATAAAAAAATTTAAAGAAAGTATTTTAAAGGAAACATTATCTGTTTTAAGAATGCTTGGAATAGTCTTTGCAATCCTTTCTTCTGGTTCAAAAGGTTTGGAGAAGATAGCCCATCGCTACGTCTTAGCTAATGAAGATAGTGTAAGCTATGCGTTTGTATGGAACTTGTTATCCTCCTTACTGTTTCTTCCGCTGTTCATTCTCGAGTTTAATTTACCACAGGAACCATGGACGTGGAGTTTAGTACTCATATCATCAACACTGTGGGCACTGGTTTCTTATTTTGGATTCAAAGCATATTCATCACTAGAAGTTTCTTTAAAGGAACCCATTGGTAAATCAAAAATATTCTTTGTTCTTTTTCTGTCCGTATTATTTTTACGAGAGAGTTTAACTGTTGAAAAAGTCATCGGAACACTGCTTATATTTGGCGGTGTTATCCTTGTGACATATCACCAGAGGAAAAGATTTGGGAGTTTTCGCGATAAGGGAGTTATTTATACACTGATTTCAGCGTTTCTTTCAGCAGTTGTTTTGCTTGTGGATAAGTATGGGATGATGTTCTTTAAGCCAGAGATGTATTCATTTTTGGTTTATTTTATCCCTGCGGTGATTTTATTTCCACTGGTTATACGTAAGAAATTAGAATTGAAATCAATCGTGCAGCAGCGATTTGGAGCAACAATTATGGCCGTTGTCCTCGGTTCCAGTTACTATCTTATCTTTGACTTCTTAGCT
>DUGB01000022.1 GCA_013331555.1 Candidatus Woesearchaeota archaeon | reverse complement strand
AGATTCAGAAAGATTATTAAAATTCAGTTGTATTTCAGTCATTGCAGTAACACCCCATTTTGTTAGTTTTTCCAATCAAACAAAATGGTTACTGCTTTATTTGTTTATCACTCACTTTTCGAACTGTGCCGATAAAACTACAGTTTTTTAAAGAGAGCATTGTTTCTGCTCAAAGTTGCCCTCGTAGTCTAGCTTGGATAGGACACGAGCTTGCGGTCAATTATTGGCAATGAGCTTGGAACCGGGGTTCAAACATCCTCACTGGCGTTCGTGGTTTCCAACGCTAGAGGCGTTGAAAGTCCCCGCGGGGGCACGTTTTTTAATAAGTCTGATAGATGTTTTTTAGTTATGGCTTTGGAAAGAACGTTGCGGTATTATGATGGTCTGGTGTTTATTCATCCAGATCGTCTTCAATGTGTACCTGTGGAAGGGCGTGGATATTACCTCTCTGCGCTCTGTGAAGCGACTGAGGTTATGTTTGGTCAAGATAAACCCGTATTTCTTTTTCCCTGGGATTTTCGTGAAAGCAACTTCCTTCTGGAAGAATTTGGACGAAAAATAGATGTCATTCCTTCATTGCATTATCGTGTTCCGGAAGGAACGAATACACAGCTTCATGTGCTGTCTATGGCTGATAGAATTGGAAAGAAACCTCGGGATGTACGTCTCGCTGCGGGTGGTGTTGAACTTCGTTGTTGTATCCCTGGGTGGATGCATCAGTGGTGTGATACCGTTAGATCCTCGGTTGTAGCGAAGCCTTTTGACTCTTTTCTGGCTCGGACAGTTCCTGAACGGCGCTTAGGGTACGGTCGAATTCTAAGAGAATTAACAGAAGTTGGCTATTTATATTGTGAGAAGACAAATAAATGAGCTGTAAAGTAAAAGGGATATGAAAAGAGAAAAAAACAAAGCTTTTAATTTCAAAATCTTTAAATAGAACAAAGATAACCAATTCCTTTTGCTTAGGAAGGATTGATTTTCTTTGAACTACGTTCAAAGACTCTTTTTTTATTTTGTTAAGCGGAAGTGATTGAAAAATAGCATACATTGAATAAAAAATTAATGGTGATAAAAATGGGCAGAACTTCAAAAGAAAAATTAAAAGATGTCTTGACGGTTATTGGTTGGGTCGTTATTATCTTTGCGGTTATTGCGTTAATTATGTTTATTTTTAAATCAGGGGTTTTAAGATGAGTGCTTATGAAATAACTCTAATTTTTGCAGAGATATTAAGTATAATTTTAGCAGGTATTTGGATAATTTATAAGATTAAAGCAATGCAAATGGACGATTTGATATTAAACACAGCAACATATTCGCTGATGATTTATGTGGCGATTGGAAATTTAATAGAACAAATAACTAAAAATGCTTAACACAGAGGAATAATCTTATGAAACGAGATTTATTTGATCCCATTGACAAAGAGATTATAAGAACCCCATTTATATTGAAGGAATACCTTTAACGGTGAGTGAGGTTAGTAAAAAAACAGGAATCAGTTGGATAACCGTTAAGAAACATGCAAAAAATTTAGAGAAAGAAGGAATCGTTGATATGATTCCGATTGCGACGAGGAAATTTCCAAAGCTAATCTTAGATTTTAATATTCTAAAGAGATTACCTGCTCCTCAACATTAAGTTTAATGTCCTTTTAACTTTACAGCCCACAAATTAAACAAATTAAAAATAACTGCTTTTAAACTTAGGAACTTCAATATTACAATAAGGGCAGGTGGTGGGAGTTTGACGTACGGGATCGAATTTAAACACGTATTTACAATGAGCGCAAGTACAGCGTACTTGATCAGATCCGGGAATACGTGAAAAGTCAGTACGTATTTCCTCCTGGCGAGACTTATTTGCTTTTTCTAGGTAGTCATCATCAGAATCCCAGCCTGCGGGGCGTGGTGGCTGCTGTTCTTTCTTCTTGGCTGCTTCTTCTTTGGATGTACTTTTGCCGCTAAAGCAGCCTGGGCAAACCATCATTTTATAGATGTAATGAAGTTTAAATTTATCCGCGGCGGCTTTCCCTCCGCAACGGCGGCAAACTGCGGTAACACCTGAGTCCATAAAAACCGGGAAGCACGAAGTGATATTTATATTTTTGGTTTTTGTGTATTGTGAATGAAGAAATCGTCTCTCGTGCAATAGTGGGATAAAAAGAAATATTTAATAATCTCTATTTCGTTGTATCTATGTATGCATCCGTTTTTTGAGAAAGTTCATCGTATCAATTCGAAGCTCATTCCTGTTGCTATTGTCTTGCTCCTCATGATTATTGTTGCGGAAATTTTTCTTCATGTGACAGATTTACGCTGGCTGTTGGCCCTGCACATTGCGGATGGATTTGTGATTGCAGTTTTTGTTGTCGATCTTATCTTTATCGCTTTTCGGGTCAAAAACACGATTTATTTTTTTAAGAATTATTGGCTTGATATTCTTGCGGTTATCCCTTTAGGTTTGTTGTTTGGATTGGTTTCACAGCTTTACCGTGCGGTTGTGCTGACCGAAGGTGTTGTTATCGGCCAGGAGATTATTCATGAAGGCATGGAAGTTCGTCGGGGTGTTTCTGCGGCTCTTCGCGGTGAACGGGCTGCTCGTTTGTTTCGTGTTTTGATCCGTTCCATTCGTCTTGTCACGAAGTCACGCTTTTTTACAAAATATCAAGAAAGACATCAGAAAGCTCATCACAATTTGAGGCAAGGAAAAAATACCCGCCACCAGCTTAAGAAACAATAATTTTTTTAAAATTCATTCTTTTATCTTTAACATATTGGTCTTCTAAGCAGTTCTTCACTGCTTTTTCTAATTCTGGGAAAGGCACTTTCACTTTTGCCATAAGATGATTGTTTTCCATAAATGTGTGTGTGTGGTTTTGCTGAAATGTTTTAACATGTTCTGGCAGAGTTAATGGCGGTCCGCTACGAGTCTCGTATTCTGCTCGTGTTTTGTTTTTGGCGATGAGATACAGCAGTGCAGATTCTTTTTTATTCCACTCCCATCCAAAGTCGACAATTTCAAAGGGTTCCAGTTCGGTTTTGATGAACTGAAGTGTTTTGACTAGTCGTGCACCGATTACGTCTTCTTTTCCTTCCGGACAGGTTATGGGAAGAATAACCGCATAGGCTTTCAACCGTNNTTGGCGCAGGTTTTAAGTTTCTGCCCTTGTTCTTTGCTCAACGCGGCGGCGGCATTGCGCGTTTTGTCAACCGGATCAACAACAATTAATGGGGATTGTAATTTAGATTGATTTAAATGAAACAGGGCATCTTTTTTTGGATAATGTTTTGAGGGATCAATAATTTCTTTCTCTTTCCAGTGGAGAGCGGCGTTTAGGAATTGTTCAAACGATCCGTAGTAAATAATTACTATTTCTACAACATAGCCGCTAAAACCAGAGAGGTATGACTCTGCACCGTATAGGCGGTTTGCTTTTAAGAACTGCTTGGCAAGTAGGATGTCTTCCTTTAATTTCGAAGAATGCTTGTTGACCCATTTGGTGTGCAGCGGGGAAATATCGGTAATGTTTTTTGCTTCTTCTGCTTTTGTTATTGCCAGGATGGGAACAATTTCAAAATGGAGATGGTTATAATCCATTTGAAAATAGTCCCGGCTGCCGTGAAGGCGGACGAAAGCAATTTTAGGAAACGTTTTGCGCAGAACTGGTTCTAATAGCAAGGAGAGATGGGTAGATTGTTCTTTGTATTTTTTGTAGTTGAAAAGAACGAAAATGTCGACATCGTGATTTCCTGCCAACCACGTTCCTTTTGCACCGCTTCCTCCTAAGATTGCCTTTGCGGCGGGGAGATTTTTATTCAATTTTTGAAGAAATTCTGCGATAGTTTCCTTTGTTTCTTTTTGCTCTCTTTTAGATGGTTTAATACTTTGAAGGACGCTGTTCTGAATTTCTTTTGGACTATCTTTTTTTGTTTTCTTTTTCATGTTTGTTCTCTCGTTGATGCCAAGCAAACGCCATTATACCTATAATAAAGATCGTTAGTAGCATTCCACCACCAATAAGGCTGATCTTAGGTATGGTTATACTTTCTTTTATAATTATTTTTATTGGGAGTTCACGCTTAAATGTGCTGCTCTCTGCAGTGTAGGCTTGGAGTTGGATGATTCCTTCTTTAGTTTCGGTCTTGGTGAGAGGAGTTATCGCTGAACCGGTCAGGAATGAGAAAGGGCTTTCGGTAGTCTTTTTCTGCGTTCGGACAAGAACAAACGTTGTTTTTTCTCCTGGTAGAAGTGATTTTGTTGTTTCTGGTGTGATCTCAATACTCTTATTTACTTCTCCACTCAGGGCAAGGCTAAGATATTGGATAGCACAGTTTCCAGTATTTGTGATTTCCGCTTGATATTCTGTTGTTGTTTCTAATGAAAGTTCATTGGGAAGATTTACTTCAATAACATACGAACAAGTTTGAGTTTGTACTGTGGCTATTTCAGAGGTAGTTGTGCTTGTTCTTGCACTTTCTGCGGCGATGATACTTTCTTGATTCTCTGTTTCTTTTAGACTCGGGTGATCTGTTGCTTTTGTACTTGAACTTCCTCTTCCTCCACTTGATGCCGATCCTGTTGATGAGGAAGTTGTGGAACTAGTTTCTTGAGCAACTGTGTTTTGTTCTCCAAATAATCCGTAAATGCTAAAATGATCGATAAAAGCATACACGCAGTTTTCTGTCATGTTAACGGATGAGTTTAGGCTGATCCATTGTTCTGCAGTTTCATTGTAATACTGAATTTGAATACTTTCCTCAGAAATATTGTTTTGAGTAATTTCCTCATCAGTGTAATACATGACTATTTTGATTGAAGACATATTCGTCATGTTTACTTCGATATCGATATATTGGTTGAGAGCAATATTCTCTGATGTTTTATTCACAATATTCCAATCATAGTGCACAATGGAAATTGATTCAGTCTCGTTACTGTTTTGGTTTGTTGGGCTTGTTATTTCCAGCGATGTTCTTGCTTCATTACTGGCATTTACTCGCCACGTGGTCATGTTTTCAGTTTCGGCTATTTTTTGGAAAGCATTTTTGCTGATGTTTATTGCCGCAGAACAGTTATGGATCGAACAATAATCACATTGATGGAACACTTTCTGAGGAGGATTGTTATCGCTGCTGAGATTTGTCACGGTGTAACAGCTGTTTAAATCTTTATATGAGGTGATGATCACATTGTCACGCCGGCAGCTGGTGTTGACTTCTGTCCAATTTGGAGTGCAATAATCACAACTGACTTCTGTTCCATTGTCTGCGGGGAGATTGATAGAGGTACCACAGTCGTTTTGGTCTAAATAATATTTTTTCTTGGAGTCATTTGCAAAGCATTCTCCATAATACGTTGTCCAGTTCTCTAGGCACTGTTGATAGAGGTAGGATACACTCAATGAGTTCACGGTCGGGGTTATAGTTTGGTTTGAGTTTAAGGTGATTTTAAATTGAAGTGAGGAACTATTGAGGTGAGCTACAGAATTGTTCGCCGGCACTTCAATCCATGTTACTCCATTTGTGGTTGAGTAATAAGCGGTTACGTTTTGTTGGTTATCAGTTTTGTTAATTGTGAATAGATTCCAGCGGAGGAAATTTGTCGGGGTAATGGTCATAGTTTTGATTTCCGCATTGGAAGGATAGCTGATTGTTGTGGTGTTTTGAAATACTGTTTCTTGGTGAGTAAACGTTATGGCATCAATTTTTATTTCTTCATTGTTGGGATTAAGAGTAAAGTGTGTTGTTGGGGTTGGCAGGTCGGCGATAGTGAGATTGTACCATCCTTCTGTACCATTAAAATTTGTTGTTCCATAATTTTGAGAAGTACAACGATTGCCATATGAACAGAGGTAGATAGTTACCTGTTCTTCGCCTTTGAGGTATAATGAGATGACATCATTATTTGTTAAAAATGGACTTGTTATTACTGAAAACAGTTTGGCATCAATTTCTTGTCGTTCATTATCTTTGGCTAGAACTTTGGTGGTTTTATCACTTGGGTTGTATAGTGCGGTTGTGATTGTGCTGCTGGATGAGTTGATAAAATCAATCTTAACTTTTGTTCCGTAAAGATTGAGGATGTTTTTTGGTATTGGGGTTGTTGTTAACGTTGCCGTAAACCAGCCTTCGCTGTCATTGTATTCCATTGCGCCGTAATTTGTGGTGCTGCAAGGTGTACCTGCTGGGCAGAAAAAGAGTGTTCCTGCTGTTCCTTCTTTGATATAAAGATTAATGGTGTCACCAGCAGTAAGATCTTGAGAAAAGATTACGTCAAGTGTTTTGTTGCGGCTTTTTTCAAGCCGTTCATTGTCACGTGAGTTGAGCTTATTCGTTTTGTCTTCTGGATCGTAGAGGGCGTGCAGAAGAGTGTAGTTTTGGGTTGTTGTGGTATTTGTGGTAATGGTGGTATTGATGAGACGCAGTTTTGCTTCTCCGGTTGCAATTTCAATTACAGAGTCATTGTAACTGTATTCGCTGGTGTTGGAGAAGTTCCAAATTTTAGTGATGAGAATATTTTCGTAGACAACATTGCCCGTGATCGACGAATCGTATTGAAAGAGAGTAAAAATGAGAACAATGATAATTCCAAATAAAATGTATTGCCCTCTCCACAAACCTCTTTTAGACATGGTTTAAGGAGCGTTTCTTGGTTTATAAAGATGTCGAGGGAGTAAATCTGATCTGAGAAAAGATAATAACGGTGTAGTGACGGAGGTGCGATTCTAACCAAACCAATGAACTAATGTTTCCTTAATTTTTTCTCCTCGAGCCACTTGTATTTCATCATCTTCAAATGAAACTACTCTTAACTTTTTATCTAGTGATGGCCTACTATCAATTAGTTGTTGGAGGAGATCACTATAATTTCCTCCCACCTGTTGATCGTTCCATTGGTAACTGCCGTAATATCCTCCTGCTTCACAGACAAATACGGCACTGCATCGTGGAATAAGAAAATCAGTTAAAGGGTTTCCAATCTCTGGCATATTTTCTGTTGAGTAATAATCAGGTTCTTGCTCACTCATTTCTTTATGCCAGGCGACTTCATCTTCAGTTATTTTAATTCCATAGCAATCACCATCAGTAAAATGAACGAGGTACAGATTGTATTCATTCTCAGGATATTCTCGTTTTGCCATGTTTTTAACGAATTGGAGACCAGCGTTGATGTTTGTACCACCTCCTGCTTGAGTGGAGTAAAATTCATTGGCTGGGACTTCGGTTGCGGAAGAGTCATATTGGACATAGCGGTGATCTACACTATGGTAATGCTTACTAATCCAGGCGTTTGCCCACCAGCCAACATGTTGAAGAAAATTAATAACTCTACTCATTGATCCAGAATAATCTATAAGATAAATAATCGCTGCTTTTGTCGCTGGTTTAAAACTCTCGACGGGCGATCTATAGCGCTCATCTTCACGTCGTATTAGAATTGGTATTTTTGGGTTATATGTTCCTGACGCAATTGTTCTTTTGAGAGCTTCTTGGTATGTTCTTCTAAAATTGCGTAATGCTCTTGGGCCAACAGAGCTGGATCCTTTGTACTTCTTTTGAGATTGGATGCCAATTTGACCGTTAAATTTCTCTAAAAGGTTGGGCAGTTCCAGATGACTGCTAAGCATATCAGCGGCTTCTTCAAGAGATAGTTCTGCAAATGAATGTCTTCCAGCACCAGATCCGTGTCCAGTGCCATAGTTTTTTTGATCGTCATCTCCCCATGAATCCCCCACGTTGCCGTCACCTTGACCAACTCCACCAAATTCTTTCTCTCCAAAAACAAAGCGAGGTATTTCTATGATATCAATGGGTATTCTTATTGTTTTTCCATTTTGTCCAGGAGCAACAATGTGATCTCGAGAAAAATAACGTTCTAAACCTCTTGTTTTGAGTTTCCGTAGCCTTTGTTGAAAACCGAAGCGATCAGACTCAATTCGTGAAACCATGTTTTGTGGAGATGTTAAGTAATATTTAATTCTTTTTATTGTAACTACTATGAAAGTAATACTTTGTTATCTCTATTTTGTTAAATATAATTACTATTTAGTGATTACAATAGAAATATTTATAAATACTGATCTATACCAGAAGAGAATTGAGGTTTCCACCATGACAACACGAGCAACCAATCTTAAAGTTGAATCTATTGTTTTATATTCACCTCGTGAATCAGGATTTACAGGTAAACTTTGTGTTATACCTTCAAATAGATATACTCCTGGTGATGCCAATGCACCTCCGCAAGCGAGGCTTTTACCGTTTAGTGCTGACATTGGTGTAGCTGGAGATGAGCGACCAACTGGCCGAATTGTTGTTTCTGATTATAGACTTTTTCCTAGAAAGCCTGATACTGCAACTCCTGCTCTTGATCGCTATCTTGGTTCTCTTCTAGGGGGTGCATACTCTGGACAAGATCCTATAAATGCATTGAGGGAAGATCCGATCACTTTTCAGCATGCTCGAGTTTTAGCTACTGTTGTAGCTAAAGTTAATCGTCAATATGTCCAAGCAAGGAAACAAAGTTACCTTTATGCTCCAGGATGGGAAGAAACCAATGCGGGTCATCTTCAAATTCTCGTTGCGGAGAAGTTTGGTGACGATATTGCACAAAGAATTGAATCAGAACTGTTTTTTACTTTTCGTCGGTCTATCAGATTAACAGAAAATGAATTTGATCCGCGTTATGTTGATCCTGAACAAACACATTTTGGCGGTGGTCGCCGCGCAAGGTTTTCTGAAGATCCGACTTTGGATTTGACTCATTATGATGGGTATAGAGAGCATGATGAAAATGGAGATCGTTAGAATTTTTTTCTCTTTTTTTCAATTCATCTTTTGTTATTATTGACTTTGGTCCAAAATTTCATCTACTGCGGTTGAAATTTTGGTTATGTATCTCTGGGTAAGATCTCTTCTCCTCGAGTGAAATTCATCCATAATTATCATTGTTTCTTTTCGTATGCTTTCAGCCAGCGCACCTTCAAAGCTACATGCTCCATTTCCTTGACCTTGATAAAATCCAGTTTCACAACCATCTTTTCTTAAACTGGCATAGACAACTTGGTAAGGTTTTCCGTAAGGCGTCAAAAAAATAATTCGTTTTGTAAGTTGTTCTCCTCTTCGACCAATAACATAATTGCTAATCTGGTCGGGAATATGATTTAGGTCAGTGTCGCATGCCGTTATGCCTTCAATGGTTTCTCCGGTCCTTTCTTCGATTTTTCTAATCTGAAGGCAGTTTCCTTCAAAATGGCTTAATATCATTGTTTTTGCGGGTGTTGAATTAAAATAATGACAGGCATTGAGAAAAGCAAGGAGCAAAAAAATTGAATTGCGGTGGAACATTTTTTTAATGTAAGTTATGTTTTCTGGAATTACAACAAAACCACCGGAACTGCTTTAAATTTAGAACTTGTTTTTAAACATTTCTTTGAAAATAAAAGCGCCAGCGCTCGGATTTGAACCGAGAATCCCAGAGGGACAGGTTTTCAATCACGATTAGGTGTTTCAAGACCTGCGCACTACCGAGTTATGCGACGCTGGCTTTGAATACAGAATAATGAGTTTATTTAAAAAGATGAGTATTTTTCAAATAAGTTATCACTTAATGGTGATTAAATAAGAAAGATTTTTAAAGAGCTAAACGCTTTGTTACAAGTATGGACAAGATTCGAATAGATGCAATTGCTCGTGACTTATTGGCTGGACAGACAATAGGGGAAGTTAAACGACGTTACGGTGAGGGCCGTCAAACTTTGGACGAAATAGTTCATGCCCGCAGGCTAAACTTAATAGGCGACGCTTATTTTTCTCAAGTTAGGTATCAAGCACCAGTTCAACATGGATTTCCTAGTGATCCTACAGATCGCCTGCAAGTTCTTTTACCTTGTATATCAACTGAAATAAAGCAATCAGCATTACTGACCATGAATTACGAATTAATGACCGCAGGCGATGTAAGAAGAGAAATAAATAAATATTCAGATGAAGACTTACCATCGGTAACTTCATTTAGAAATATATTCCAAAAAGATTTCGTTGCAATCGGGTTATTAGTTCATGATATTCTAGGACAAGGCTTTAATTTTGGAGATGTCCATTATTTTTCATTAACGGATGAAGGGCAGATGTTTGCTGTACCTTTGGCTGCTTTTTCCTTACGTTACGCAGTAGATAACGAGGTTTCGCTGTATCAGTTATTAGGTTCTGTTAACTCAAATGGAACAACGCGTGGTCCCTATAATCGTTTTCGTATTGTTAATTTAGTTAACCAAGGATTCAACAATGTTGAGGGCATTTCGACAAAATTAGATCTTGGTCCTGTAGCTGTAGGAGATCATTTAAGTGCTTTAGCTAAACTAAATATAGTACGCTTTGATTCAATTGATGTTGCGGAAGGAGAGGAAAGGATTTGGCAGTGGGTAGAAGGTAAGGACCCCAACGTTGCTCAACCAGTCCATACTCACATCAAACTAACTCACGATGTTGCTCAATGGCTGGCAGCTCAAGGCAGCGCTGCCTATAAATCCATTAAAGTTGGCGTAAATCGTTCTCAAAATGGATCTAATATTTCCAATGTACTTTCGGGTTTGTATAGACAAGGTTTTGTGACGACTGAATATTTTGGTCACCGTTCATTAGTTAGACCAGGTCCACGTTTTTCATTATTCGTTGATTATATGGAAAAAGCTATTGATCTGTGTGCTGAGGGACCAGCTCTCTCTACTATGACTAGCGTTGCAGCAGAACTTAAAGCAAGTCCTGGACATCTTGGTGGATTCATGGATTTGGGAATTGCTCAATATAAAGCAATTTCTCCGCACATAAATACTCTTTCTTTAGATAAACGATCACAACTTGTCATTGATTATCTAAAAACTGCAGCACACAGTGAAGCACGACCTGTTGAAATTGCTACTAAATTGGGTTGGGAAGACGCAGTAACCGTCAAGACATTAAAGTTGATGGTCATGGATGGTGTATTGTCTTCTGAGCGTAAAGGCAGACAAGCCATTTATAGATTAACTGTAGATAACAGTATCTCCGAAGCTTAATT
>DUGB01000114.1 GCA_013331555.1 Candidatus Woesearchaeota archaeon | reverse complement strand
CTCCTCCACCACCGCCTCCTCCGCTTGATGAGCTTGAGGAACTACTACTGCTTGAAGAACTGGAACCTGCTGCGGTCGTGACTGAATTTGGTCCGGTGGTATTGCAATTACCTGCGTAGTCACAAGAAGTGATGTTATAAGAATAACTTGTTGATGCAGTTAAACTGCTGATCGTGATGCGATGTGCTGTTGTTCGTGTGGTATTCGTTACCGTTGTTCCGAGAGATGAAGATGTTCCGTAATTGACACTTGCATTCGTTGTTTCACTGCTGGTCCAGGTGATTGTTATTGTCGAAGAGGCGGGAGTTCCGCTGCTGATGCCGGAAACAGTTGGTGTTGTTGTGTCTTTCGTGAATGTATAATTAGCAGAGGAAAAAGCAGTGCTTCCTTCGTTATCTGCAGCGAGGCAATTCCATTTGTACGTGCCGTCAGGCATATTTTTGGCAAATGTTGTTGTGTTTTGAGTTCCGGTCACGCTCTTTGTTTCATTGGCATGCCAACCTCCACTCCAATTTCCATAAAGAGTGGTATTGACAAGAGCAGAATTGTCAGTAAGTAAACAATTAAATGTTATGGTGANNTATTGAGTGGTCCTTCTAAAGAAACTTGCGGGGCGATGACGGAAATATTAAGAAAAAAAGTGGTTGCATTTGCTCTGTTGTCATTTCTATCTGCACATTCTATTGTCCAATTATAATACCCATTTGATACTGTTGTGGTGAGATTCTGGGTCACATTTTGAGTAATGGTGTTGTCTGTTTCATTAAATGTATTGCGGATGTAGAGCGTGCAGTTGCTGATGGCAAGAAAAGTATCGGAAACATTGTAGTTAAACGTCACTGTATTATTTGCTTGTTCAATGGTGTTATTTGCTGGACTTCGTAATGTTACCAATGGTCCAGTTCGGTCAACGATTATTGTTCTTGTTTCGGTTGTGTTTCTATTACCAAGCGTGTCATTAACAACAATTGTAATGGTGTGGACTTCTTCTGCAAGAATTGATGTATCGAGAGAAGTGTTCCAGGCATTGCCATTCGTGTTTGTGCCGTTGAGAAGAAATGAAGTGGTACTATTTGTAATATTAAATTGAACACCACTTATGGTTGAGGTTGAATCATTTATAGTAGCGTTTATGACAATGGTCTGAGTCGTGTAGTTTGTATTATTGTTCGGAGAAACAATACTTTGGACGGTAGGAGCAATACTGTCAACGGTGAGAGTTTGGGTAATGGATGTGTTGCGATTGCCTGATCCGTCGCGACAGGCAACATAATAAGTGTGAAGGCCTTGAGATAAGGTGCTGGAACTCATATTTGTTGTGGTCACATTCAGAATGGTTGTGTTTGTCGTATTGGTCGTGTTATCAATGCTTAGCGTACAATTAAGCGAGGTAAAAACATTATCACTACTGTTGATTACAATGGACGGCGTTGTTGTTGAGTAATTGGAGTTATTGCTGGTGAGAATGGAAATGCTTGGGACTGTTCGATCAACGCTGAATGTAATTGTTTCAGTGTTGTTGAGATTTCCTAATGTGTCATTTGCGAGAATACGCAAGGTGTGGGTTTCTTCGGCCAGTGTGTTGGTGTCGAGAGTTGCATTCCAAAAGTTTCCTGCTCCATTTGATGCCGTTAAGAGAATTGTACTGCTGCTGTTGGTAATGTTGAAGATAATGGTATCTAATGCAGAGGTTGTGTCTGTAATGGTTGTATTAAGCGTGAGAGTTTGTGTTGAGTGGTTACTGTTGTTTATGGGGTTATTGATTGTGACGCGGGGAGCACTATTGTCAATGGTGATTGTTCTATTTGTGCTGAGACCAAACGTATCGGCAGTATCGTTACCATAAACTTGGTAGGAATATGTTCCTCGGTCTAGTCCAGTAAGGTTATAATAAAATGCACTCCCATTTGCCTGTGTCATACTAAAATTGGTAATGGTATCATTTTGATAATTCCATTCTAAAATGGCATTGGTTAGATTGACATCAGAGGTAATGTTAATGAATATTGCTGTTGTTCCAGAAACACTATTGTTAGCGGTGTTGCTATTCGTAAAATTAATGAATGGTTGAATCAACTTAAGCACATCGACTCGGCTAAAATTGATTCCTGATTCTCCCCCATCATTAATTAGTAATCCGGTTACTCTTATTTTGTCTTCAATGAATTGGGTGGTGACATTTTTGCTGTATGCTATTCTCCAATATTGATGGATAAGAGCTGCGGCAGCGGCAACATGGGGTGTAGCCATGGATGTGCCTTGCAATCCTGTGAATCCACCACCATCGTTTGCTGAACAAATGGCGTTGTTATTACTGCAATCACTTGAGGAAGCACTTCCTCCGGGTGCGGCCACAATGTCGGTAAAGAAAGAATGACGGAAAGCGTAACTGGCCATCGCATCGGCTTTTGTTACTGCGGTTACGCGAGTAGCATTTTGGATGCAGGCAGGTGCAGTGATACCGGCAGTTGCAGTTGGAAAATTAGAGTTGGTGTTTCCTGTGGCAATTACTACAGAGATATTTTTTCCTACTGCTTCGTTAATGAGGGTGGCATATTGTGAATTGATAGTGTCATCGCAATAGGATGTGTATTGGTCTCCACCTAAACTAATACTTACAACGGAAACATTATAGATTGAAGAGTTATCAATACACCATTCTAGTCCTGCTAAAATATCCGCATCGGGACAGGATGATCCGGCAGCGTTACAGACTTTGTGAACAATTAATTTTACTTCCGGAGCAACGCCTTTGTACGTACTGTCATTAGATGCAATTATTCCTGAAACATGAGTTCCATGGCCATTATCATCGTATGTGTCATTATCTTCGTTGAAAAAATCATATCCTGCTAATACTTTATTGCCAAAACCAGCACCAAGAGCAGTGTGATTGTAGTCAACACCTGTATCAAGGACACAGACTGTTTCTCCTGAACCATTAATGGGGATGCTGTTAACACTAATGTTCCATACTTTATTAGCATTAATCTGAGGTACAGAATCGTCAAGGAGAATATGTTTTTCTTCGTTGAAAACAATTTCTTCAACTGCGGGATTGTTCTTGAGTGTTTCGAGACCTTCCTTCGTTATCGTTCCACTGAATGCATTGAGGATTGCATATTTATGTTTGAGAACGAATTCCGGCTTTTGATTTTCTTTTGCACTTACTGTTTGGATATTGTCTGCGAAATTTTTGTGATTAATACTATTTAGAACATCCTGTTGTCCTTTATTGATTCGTTCTTTCTCCATTTCTTCTGATAAGAGAGTATATTTGCCACTGTTTGTCTGCTCTTTGAGAATAACGATGACAGATGCCTCGCCGGTGTCTTGCAAGACCTCAAGAACTTGTTCATCAATGGTTGCTGCGGTAACAGCATTCGTGGTCAGAAGGGCCAAAATTACTGTAATTATTGTGAGCAAAAATAGCTTATATCTCTTGTTCATTTTTTAGATTTTGATTGCTGCCTCCGTTTGAAATAGTTTTGAGGTAATGCCTTGACCGAGATGATATGAAAATGAATTTATAACACTACCAAAGAAGTCGAATAGTCCTGCTTGGTGTTCGTAGATAACATATTCTGGTTCCTCTATACTTTGAGTGTCAAGAAGATATTTTTCAACATCGGTGATATCACCAACTTCATCAATAAGCCCAAATTCTAATGCTTCGATACCGAGATAGAATTCGCCAGTTGCTAACGATCTTACTTTTTCTTCTGGCAATTCTCGATTCTGAGCAATTTCCTGAATGAAATAGTCATGAATTTTTGCTAGTTTTGCTTCTAAAATTGCTCGTTCTGTTGGTTCTAATGTTTTGAATGGTGTCCCAAGATCTTTATTTTTTCCCGCAATGAGACGTTCATATTTTACTCCGTATTCATTCATTAGCCCACTGAATTCAAGATATGAGGAGATTACACCAATACTTCCCGTAATTGACATTCTATGGGCAACAATATGATCTGTGGCAGAAGCAATCCAATATCCTCCTGAAGCGCCGACTTCGCGAATAAGGGTGATGGTTGGTTTTTCTGTTCTTTTCACGGCCGAAGCGATTTCATCTGATGCGACTGCTGAACCACCTGGCGAATTTATTTCTAAAATGATTGCTTGGATTTGTGCGTCTTTGTTGGCGTCTTCAATGAAAGAAATAATTTCTGTTGCTGATGCACCTGATTCTCCGAGCATTGCTTCACCGGTTGCGCTGATGGGTCCATTAATGGGAATAATTGCAACATTGCCACTGGTGGGTTTTTCAAACAGAACAAGCGCGAACAGCGATATACTCACAACCGTGCAAAAAACTATGATGATACTGACAATGAGGATTACTTTCGTCGACGAGCTAGCTCCACCTTCTTTTTTCATACGAAAATGAACGACTGAAAGTATATAAACTTTTTTCTGACGGAAAGGCTAAATTAAACCCAAATCTTTTTAAAAGAAAGTATTTATCTTCGTTTCTTATAGCGGGGTAGGGAAGCTTGGAGTACCCGATGGGCTCATAAATCAACTTTAGAAACCCATAGATCGATGGTTCAAATCCATCCCCCGCTACTTTTACTTTGTTTTAATGAATTGTTTCAAAAGATTTATATTCTACTTTGTAGTGGGTACTAGAATGTCCGATTATTACAAAGGGCCTCATTTTGTTGGGGTTTTAGAATATGTGCATGGTGGTCCACTGATTTCTGATGCGACTTTTTCTCATCGTGCTTATGGAATGATTTATACTAACAAAGATGGAAATGAGAATGTCGTTGATTCTCAAGACATCGGTACTTTGGCAGAGATTGCAGCTGCTCTTTTTGGTTGGGGTTTTAGAGAGGTACTTAACTTTGAACCACCCGGTACAATTGATCGGCGTGATCAAGGATTGCCTCAAGTAGTTCCTCATGCAATGGATGAAATGTGCCAACAAAGATTTAGTGATGCGGCGGTCTATCACTTGAATAGAAAAAGGTAAAAACTCCTCCGTTTGTGTTTATTTCTTAGCTACTTCTTTAGCTACTTCTAATCTTCTATATTTATATAGGTGAAATGTCTTCTCTCCATCTAAAGAGAGTGATGTTATATCGTTAATGTGCTGATAATGATTTTGATCTGTCTTGTTCTTGCGTATGTCCTTGCAGAACTCTGCCGCCGTGTTGGGGTCCCTAAAGCTGTTGGCCAAATAACCGCTGGTTTGATATTAGGGGCGGGTGCCTGGCGTCTGGATTTATTTTCTCCAGAAAATGGTGATATTCTTTCTTTCCTGGCTAATTTAGGTATTATTTTGTTATTTTACTACGTTGGTCTGGAAACTAATTTTTCTGTTTTCACGAAAAACATTAATCGATCTGCGCTGATTTCATTGTTTAATACACTCATTCCTTTTGCGTTAGGTTTTAGTTTCATGCATTGGTGGTTTGATGCTGATTTTTTGGTAAGCATTATTGTTGGTGTTTCTCTTTCCGTAAGCGCGCAGTCAATCTCTCTATCGTTGTTAGAGGAGATGAAATTGTTGAAGTCAAAAGTGGGAACGTTGATTATTGCTGCTGGTGCGGTGGATGATATTTTAGAATTGGTTATGACTACAGTATTGTTGTCGTTGTTTCATGTTGCTATCGCTAAACTCACTTTATCTCGATTTTTATTAGATGTTTCTTTGTTTGTTTTGGCAATCGTTCTCTGTCGAGTGTGGTTTATTCCCATCTTGCTTAAGTTCTTTGACCGGGAGAAATCAAGTACAAACCGGTTTATGGGATCATTGATTATTCTTTTGATGATTGCTTCGTTATCTGAGTTTTTAGGAGTTGGGTTGTTGATTGGTGCGATGATTGCGGGAATGATGATTCGTCAAACTGTGCTTAAAGATGTTACGATTCCCCACTGGGAAGAGCATGAAATCGCCCGCTCAATTCATATGGTCGCTTTTGGTTTTCTGATTCCTTTGTTTTTTGTGTGGACGGGTGTTGCGGTTGACTTGCAACAAGTCGTTTCCCAAGCCGGATTCATACTCATTATAACAGTTATTGCGACAGTTGGAACGGTTGGAGGAACTGTTCTTGCGGTTCTTTTGAACAAGGGGAGTTTTCGAGAAGGTTTGCTGCTAGGATGGGGTCTTAATCCCAAAGGGGATATTGAACTTGTTATTGCGACTCTTGCTCTTCACGCGGGATTAATTACGAGCGTGATTTTTACATCTCTGGTTATAATGTCTTTGGTTACAATGATTATTTCTCCTGTTGTGTTTAAACTCTTGGCACGAAAAGTCTATCATTCTAGAAAATTTATTGGATAGTGTAGCTTATCGCTCGTGTGCCGCCTTCAAATTGTTGAAATAGAATTTCGGTGATGGTTATTCTTTCTCCACTAGGTAGAGTAATATTTCCATTTTCCATGATCCAATCCGATCGCCTATTGTTCATAAGTAATTTTATTCTGTATTGGTCGAAAGTGTAAATGGAAACGTTTGTTGATCCAATTGTTGTTGTAGTTCCCTCTTTAAGAGAATATTGTGGGATTGGTGCCGGGGATGGTTTTGTAGTTGGTTCTGCAACAGTTGTGTTTTGAATTGTGTTTGAAATGTTAAAATTTGGTTGTTGATTGCATTGGGTGTTATTGCAACCCCATTCGCAAACTGATTTACTAATCCAATCACAATCTTCAAGTTGATAACCGCGCATATTGTTGTTAATACATTTGAATCCAGCAGTGCAGGTTGATGATGGAATACAGGTATCGTTAAAACAGCCGTTTTTGCATGACACACGTTCGCTGAAAGAACAATTGTTAAGTTGCAGTGCTTTTATTGCTGGGCTAATACAACGCCACTGTTGTTCGCAAGGGGTTGAGATTGTTTCATCGTTTTTTGTTTTATTTATTTCTTTGTTGCTTTGGTTTTGAGTTATGTTTATAGTATTGTTTTCTATATTCTCAACAAAGTATGCTTTTCCCGTTTCTTGGATTGGTATTGTACAACCAATCAGGAAAAGAATTATCGTGGCGATGATCACTTCTTTTTTCATAATTTCGTAAGAAAAGGGGATAGGATTAATATTTCTAACGAAAGTTCAGTAGTCATTTCAAAAGAAGTGATATTTATAAGGTATTAATTGAATATAACTCTATGGCTGCCTTTCCTCTCGTTTTTGATGAAGTTATGATTAAAATGCTTCGGAAAGCAGCCAAAAACAAACAGTTGAAAGAGATTCTCAAGAGTATGCTTGACGGCGTTGAGGAAAAAGGTCCAGAAGCTGGCAAACTTCTCGATTCTCATCTTTTTATTTATGAGATTAAGAACAAACATCCACCTCTCCGGCTTTATTTTAAACATAATATCCAAACAAATGAAATTTACATTTTTGAATTTGAGATGAAGACTAGCGAAGAAAAAAAGCAGTTAACAATCTCAAAAATTAAGTTTAAAGCCCAGAATCTTTAGAAACCAAGATCATTTCGACTTAACTTTCTTCCCGAAACAATATTTTGTTCAAATTCCATTAATCTTTTATAGATAGAACTATGTCGCAAAGTTTCAATTTCAACTTGCATCTGTTCAAATTGTATTTTCGGAATAGTTATTGTTTCCATGTTATGGCTTTTAAAAGTACTTTATTTTAAATAGTTTACGCTGAGAAAAGCAGAAATCTTTACTTTCTTGTTTCCTAAAAATTTGCTTATCAATGATCGGCGAATCTCCCTAGATTTTTCAAATAAACCCTCATTGACCATTCTGTCACACTTTGTTCCTCTACTTTTTAATATGTGAAGATATTGTAGTGTTTTCTGGTGGTGGTTTTGTCGCAGGTACTATGGAAGAACACTATCGAGTGGCTCTTGCTCGACAACAGGATCATAATCTTGCTGCGGCGTATGAAGGAAGGAGGTTGTATTTTCAAACGATTCAACAGTTATCAATTCCTTACAAAGTTAGTAATTCTGCGGAAAGATATTTAGCACGGCTTCTGCAGCAGTCGGATGCTCTTCGCTCGTATGGTTCACAAGATGGATTAACCGCCAAAATGAAAGATGAAAGCAAATATTCTGGTACAAAAAAACCATCTGGAATCTTTAATGAAGATGTCCTTCGTGATTTGCTTGGATACCGTTCTTGAGGTTAATCTTTTTAATGTTCAGTAGTGTTTCTCTAAGTTATGCGTGATCGGAATTCAGTTCCACCGGTGGTGCGCCGTTTTTTATTGCGGGCAGGCGGATGGGAAAGTCTTGTTCGGCCAATTGGAGTACAACATTCGTTGGAGCAGGCTCTCGAAGCCCGGTATTATCTTTCTGATATTATACAGTTAGGATGGGTTGTTGCTCTCTCTCAAGAAGCTCGTTATGCTTTACGCTACGATAGTCCAAGTGACTTGGGTAGAGGTGTTGCTCTCTTTTTGCTAGATGCTGATCGAGAACGAATTCATCTTAATGTTTGGGCATTTGATAATGAGAAAAATCTTCGTTCTTGTACGATTATATCTCATCCTACGTATGGTGAAGTTCAGCGAACATTGCTCCGTTGTCAGGATATTATGGATGGCTATAGAGAATTTTCCTAATCCATTAGTCGGAGTTGAGAAACTATTTTAGTGATTGTTTTAGCAACGATTTGGAGATTATGTTCAGTTGTTTCTTTTCCCATGGTCAGACGAATGCTTCCTTTGGCTAATGCATTTGGGATTTTAATTGCTTTAAGAACATGGCTTGTTTTAATCTTATGCGAATTGCAGGCGCTTCCGGTGGATACGAAGATATGGTGTTGGTTAAGATGATACAGAAGTTCTTCTCCTTCCACGCCTGCAAAGGAGAGATGAATGTTATTCGGTAGTCTTTCCGTTGAGTGTCCGTTGAGATAAGATTCTGAAATGGTGGTGAAAATTGTTTTGATGAATCTATCTCTCACTTCCGTTAAACGCTTGTTTTCTTGTTCTTTACTGTGCTGAATTAAGTTAAGTGCTTTAGCAAAACCAACAATGGCAGGAACATTCTCTGTTCCACTACGTAAGCCGTATTCTTGATTTCCACCATGAAGCAGTGGTTCTAGTTGAGTTGTTGATTTTTTGTAAAGGATCCCAATGCCTTTTGGACCGTATATCTTATTACCGTTGAGTGTAAGAAGAGCAACGTTAAGGTCATTGACATTGATGTCTAGCGATCCCGCTTGGCAGGCATCGGTGTGGAATGGAATTCTGTGTTTCAAAGCAATTTTTCCAATTTCGTGGAGTGGTTGGATCGTGCCAATTTCATTATTGGCGTACATAATTGAGATGAGGATAGTATCCCTCCGAATGGCTTTTTGCACTGCAGTTGGAGACACTTTCCCGTATTTGTCTACGGGAAGGTAAGTAACACTAAAACCATTTTTTTCAAGATAGTGGCATGATTCGAGAACGGCGGGATGTTCGATTTGAGAGGTTATAATGTGGCCTTTCTTTTTGTGAAGAGCAATGCCTTTCAAGGCTAAATTAATGCTCTCTGTTCCTCCGGAGGTGAAGATGATTTCATGAGGAGAGCAATGAAGAATTTTGGCAATATCTACCCTTGCTTTTTCAATTGCTTTACGTGCTAGTGTTCCTAGATCATGCAGACTGTTTGGATTGGCGTATTGTTTTGTGAGAAAAGGCTGCATCGCTTTCAGCACTTCTGGGTCGAGAGGAGTGGCGGCGGCGTGATCAAGGTAGATTGGTTTCATTTTCCATTTTAGAAGTAATAACTATAAAAATTATTGGTTTGGACAACCAACACAGCGCATATTTCTTGTCCACGAACCGCAGCACACAGGTTTATTTCGTGGTTGGTAAATGTCTTTTTGCGATGAGCTGTAAGAACAGGATGAACTATATAATGTTGATTTTGCTGAATAACTTGGTGAGGCAGTGGAGTAGGTCATACCTACTGGATATTTTTAGGGTATAAATAGATTTGGTGGTTTTGTGAGACATTTTAATCAAATGAGAGAATTGGCTAATTTCTTAATTGTTTCAAAGTCTTTTTCCATAGCAGTTTTGATTTTTGGAAATCGCATGCCGGCAGAGGGATGATATGTGATAAAGTAATCTTGATTGTTGCGAGTAATTTTCTTTCCTTGTAGTTCAGCAATGTTTTTTTCTTGAAGAAGTGATAGAAGTGCTACTCGTCCGAGGATGACAATTAGTTTTGGTCTAATTATTTTGATTTGACTATCTAACCAGAGATTTTTGCAGGTCGTTAGTTCTAAAGTAGTTGGAGTTCTGTTTTTTGGCGGGTGGCATTTTACTGAACCAGTAATGAACACGTCTTTTCGTTGAATGTTGGCGTTTGCGAATAAGGTGTCCAGAAATTTTCCCGATCTTCCAATAAATGAACGCCCTTGACGGTCTTCTTCCGCACCGGGCGCTTCGCCGATGAACATTATCTTTGCGGTTGCAAGTCCGTCACCAGGAACAGCGAGAAAGCGTTCTTTTGAGAGAGGACAGGCAGTACACGTTCGAATCTGTTCCGCAAGGGTAAAAAGAGTAGTTGTCATCTTAATTTAGTGTTGTTACATCCGTGGCGATGTCTCTAAATGCTGAGAGTAAGTTTGGAATGTAGTCTCTCCAGCCTTCGCTTTGTGCGTAGAGAGTGAGATCGTATTCATAGTTTCGGTGATTAACTCTATATTCATAAAGTTGACACGTAGCAAAGAAGTTTCGTAAGAATGTTTCGCAGGCTGGTAATCGTGCACACCATTGTTCTAGTTGTGAATCATTGATGACTGTTCTCGATAGGAGGATCATAGATTTAAATAATGGCATCAATAATATAAATGTGGTGTTCTTACTGTGTTTATTATGGATAAGAACGAAGAGAGAATAAAACAATTTCTATTGGATCATCGTGTTAATGCGGAGCACCTGACATTTACTCAATCCTGCCATTCTGTTGATGACGCTGCCAGAGCCGTGAAGACAACGAAAGATAACTTTGTGAAAAATGTTTGCCTTGTTGATTCGAATGGTACTCTTATTGTTGCTATTGTTAAAGGAGAGGACAGAGTTAGTATTCCTCTTGTTGAGGGAGTTGTTCAGAAAGGGAAGTTGCGTATCGCAACTCCGGAAGAAGTAAAGGAAAAAAGTGGTTATCTGATTGGAGGCGTTCCGTCGTTTGGTTATCACGCTTTGTTTCTTATTGATGAACGGGTGATGGAAAAAGAAAAGGTGTATAGCGGTGGTGGGTCTGTGCAGTCGTTGATTAAGATTACTTCACAGGAGCTGTTAAGAGTCAATGGTGGAAGAGTGGTGATGTTTAGGAAGTAAGTTCTGTGTGAATATAATCTTCAAGTATCTATTGATATTTTCTCCTCAATAATCTTATAAAATGGCTTCGTTTTGGTTTCTTAATGAGAGATTTACCAAAGTCAGAAGTTTATGAACAAGAATTTAGATATATGCCTTGGGGTATCTTAATCGAAAAGGTTTTAGCTCTTATTCAAAGAGAAGCTCTCCGAAACGGGAATGTTATTGATTTGATGTGTGGGCCCGGCTATCTCTTAGGTGAAATTGCTAAACGCAGAAGTGATTTGTCTCTGGAGGGAATTGATATTGATCCCGGATTCATTCGTCATGCTCAAGAAAAGTATGCTGGAATCGCTTTTCAACAAGCGGATGTACTTTCTTGGAATTCCGATAGGAGTTATGATGTTGTCTTGTGTACCGGAGGGATTCATCACTTACATTACGATCAACAAATACAATTTTTAGAAAGAATTCCAAGTTTATTGACTCCAAACGGTTTCGCAATCTTTGCTGATCCTTATATTGATGATTTTTCTATGGAATTAGAACGGCGGCAAGCTGCTGCCAAACTAGGTTATGAGTATATGATGGCTACGATTCGGAATGGTGCTCCCAATGAAATTGTAAAAGCTGCAGTTGATATTCTTTATAATGATGTGATGGGGTTTGAATTCAAAACTTCTTTGAGAAAGCTTGAACCTACTTTCAGAAGGTTATTTTCTGAAGTTGAGATGAATAAAACGTGGCCAGAGTTTACGTCTGAATTTGGCGATTATTATTTGGTCTGCCGGAATGCTTTTCATTGAATCTTTTTGATCAAATATCCACCAATACTTGCGCTTTCCATCCGTCAGGGAGCTGTTCAAGCTTAAACAGATGCATCGTAATTGCTTTCACGTCAACTTTTGGTTCATGGCGTAAAACATCGATCTTCTCTCCCCAGGCAAAGCAGTTGAGTGTGTAAAGAGTCCCTTTATGTTCAATGTTGATGTCGAACTTACTAAAAACTAGTTGTTGATAATCTTTAAAAAAAAGCAGTTCGTCCAAAAAGTCAAACAGAAGATTTTCTAGCTTCTGATTTTCCGCGAGGATCTTCACTTTTTGCTGCGGTTTAACAGCATCAATATTAACCATTGTTTCTTCTACTGCTAAACCACATTCTTTGAAGAGGTCCGTCAGTGTATCTGCTTTGGCAACAAAAAATACATCTGCGGTATGGTCAAGAAACTTATGAAATGATTTCATCTTCCGATTAAAACAAAGAGGAGATTAAATACTTTATGGCGATTAAGCCGATAGTTTAGTGCGCAAGATTGAGTTTGATGATTTGATCATCAATAGTATATGTTATCAACTTATCTTCTTGCAGTTTGCAGCAGAGTTTGAGAAGCCAAGATGAATCATTTATAGTGAAATCTTTCTTAATTGCTTTTCCGATGGTGCTGAGAGATACTTCTTTGTTGTTATTGTTTCTGATGTATTCAACGATACGTCCACGGAAAATACGGTGGGGAATATGTTTTCCATTTTCTTTTACTCCTTGTTCTACTTTTTTTTCCATGACATAAAGTGCTTGTGGTCCTTTTGATTTATAATGTGGAAAAAATTGGCACGTTTTCTGGAGTGGGCAGTGCTGGCATTGAGGTGTATCGCGTGTGCAACATAATGAACCAAAGTCCATGAGAGCGTTATGAAAATCACTGCTGTTGTTTTCAGGAATAGTTTCTTTAACCAGGTTGTAGAGTTTCTGTTCTTCTTTTTTGTCCATGGGCAAGCCTTGATCTTTACCGTGAAAGAAACGCATGTAAATTCGGCGGACGTTAACGTCAATGGCTGGTTCAGGACGGTTGAATGCAAATGACGAAATTGAACCGGCAGTGTATGTTCCAATTCCTGCTAATTTGATTAATGCCTCCGGTACGGAAGGAATTTCTCCATTGTATTTTGTAATCACCTCTTGAGCGAAAGAGTGGAGGAGCAATGCCCGTCGATTGTAGCCGAGACCGCTCCACGCCTTAATGACATTGGCTTTGTTTGCATTGGCAAGGTCAGGAAGGGTAGGAAATAATAGGATAAATGCTTTGAATTTTTCAACCACTCGCGGAACTTGAGTTTGCTGGAGCATGAATTCAGACACAACAACATAGTAAGGATTATTGCAGTTCCGCCAGGGAAGTTCCCGTTGATGTTTGGAGTACCATTGAAGAAGGAGGCGGCTAAAGTCCATATACTCTTTTTGAAGCGAGATTATTTAAAAGATATTCTTTTTCTTTATTTAGATTGGGCTGGTCGTCTAACGGTTATGATGCATCGTTCGCAACGATGAGGCTCCGGGTTCGATTAGTTTGCGCTGGCGTGAACAGATGAGAGCGCAGCTCGACTTTCCCGGCCAGTCCATTTTTAGTTTAATGCTAGCTGGTTATTTCGATATACTTCATCTGCGGATCGATAGGCATTATAACGAGTATTGTTGTTCATCCTCTTTACTCGTTCTGCAAGTCCGTTGGTTAGGTCATAACAATCAGCGACGGTACTTGCTAAACGTTCTTTATCTGGTTGTTCTGTTTCTAGTGCTTCCCTTACTCTTTTCCATGATACTTCAAGTTCTCGCATTAATGCCTGTCCGCTTTCTATTCTCCGCGCAGAGTACG
>DUGB01000002.1 GCA_013331555.1 Candidatus Woesearchaeota archaeon | reverse complement strand
AGAAAGGGAAACGTGACTATTATGGTTTTGGAAAAGTTGTTGATGTTGAACGTGAAGAGAAATACGCTCAGCAGATTGGATTGAAAGAGTGGTTTGTGAGTAAGTAATAAATAGTTACGCTCGTTTTTAGGTTGTTATGGGTTTAGGAATAAACAGGAATATTCTACTGTTAAGTTTAGCTTTCTTTTTCATTTTTTTAGGATTCAGCGGTGTGCAGCAATATGTTACTTCTTATTTTGAGGATGCAGGTTTAAGTTCTGTTGGGTTTGTTTCTTTGATTTTAATCTATGTTTTCTTTACACTGACGAGTTTGTTTTCCTCGATGATTTTAGTTAAAATTGGTTCTCGTTTGGCAATGATTATTGGAGCTCTTCTCTATGGGAGTTATATTATCTCATTATTGTATCCACGATCTTGGTTAGTGTATGTTATTTCTGCATTATTAGGCGTCGCGGCGGGATTGTTATGGACTGGGCAAGGGACGTATTTAGTAAGGATGAGTTCTTCTGATTCTTATGGTAAAAATGCTGGCTTTTTTAATTTGTTTTTTACGTTGGGCTCGGCACTAAGCGGATTTTTGGTGGGATTTGTTGCAGGAAAATGGTCTTATCAGCTCTGTTTTTTAATCAGCGCACTTTTCCCTATTGTTGGATTCTTCTTGTTGACGAGGCTTGAGAATGTAGCAATTGCTGAAAGCAAAGATAGTTTTCAACTCTTTGTTCGATCTTTGACGAGCGGCACTGCTTGGCGTTTAGGGATAGCAGTTTTCGCATTTAAACTGATGTGGGGATTAGTGATTGGTTCCATTCCTTTGCTGATTAAAGAAACATTTGGTTTATCATGGATAGGTATAATTACGGGAATTTTCTTTGTTGTGCCTTTGTTGAGCTCTTATTTTTTTGGGCTCTATGCTGATCGAACGGATAAATTACGATTCGTTCTGCTTTCATTTTTACTTCCAATTTTTGGACTCTGGTGCCTTATGTATGCTTTGACAGGGTTCTTACTTATTGTAGGAATACTTTTTCTTGCTCTTCAGGCTGCCATCCTAAATCCATTACGTCAAGCAATGCTTGGTGACATTACTACTGATAAAACTCTTGAAGTTCTTACAGCATTATTTTTTACTTTAGAAAATCTTGGGATCGTTACTGCTTTTGTGTTGTCTTTATTCTTTTCTGGTCAGTTCTTATTTGTAGTATCTTTAGGAGTCGTCCTGCTTTCTATTTTCGTTATGGCTTCCGTTTATTGGAAAGGTTCAGCAGTGGTCAAAGAAAGACTCAATAAAGAATTATTGACTTATTAATGAATCTAAAAATTAAATAAACTCTTTATTGCACTATATTATCAATAGTTACTTGAGCAATACCCGGATTTCTCTTAACTTGGGCAATAGCTTCTTTAAGCCAATCGGAACCGTACTCCGTATTTCCAAAGAGCATCAATGCTCCATATCCAGTTCCCATCATCTGAGCATCGCTAAATGGTTGCTCTGTTCTTAAATCAACAAATTCTCCTCGCATTGCTTTAAGGAGACCTTCATGGCTCGATGAGATAAAGCGAAGGAAGTTTGTTTCACGTTTGTCTTGAGCTCCACGGTATCGATCGTAAACTGCATCTACAGTTAAGTCTCCATTCCCAACGAAAATCAATGTTGGGTTTTCGGCAAAAGCATGATCAGCTGAAATTCCCACATACCCTAATTGGGTTGTTAAGCCTTGTTCGTCACTCAATTGAGCGTTAGCAGCAGCAAATGCATCTGGTCCAAATTTGTTTGAGTATCCACCAGAAGGGACGGAATATGTTCCGGCACCTTGAGTTACATTACCTGATCTATTTTGAAGTACAATTACTCCTTCTTTGGTTAGATATACAATCCCAACACCAACAATAGAGAAAGTCGTTCTCAATGCTTCTTCACGTTGCTCTGGGGTAAAGTCGCCTGCTTCTCTTTTCATTTCATTTGTTGCTAGGAAATCAGCATAACTCCCCCCTCTAAAGCGAAGCATATTTCCTGTTGCTGCATCTAAAAAATAGCGTGGCTGGTTGGTCATTCTCGGATTTTTTTCCACTGTTGCAGTCCATCTCAGATCAACTTCTTCGCGAGAAAGAAATGAAGGCAAATCGACACTTTGGTCGGTTATTCTTACTATTAAGTCTCCTTCTTGGAGAAGTTTATCTTGAATGTGACTTATGCGGATATGGTCTTGTTTTAATTGAGTCATTTATTTCACCTCTTATTAATAAATTAATTATGTAAGCAGTCGGCCAATTAGCTTTTAAATGTTATGAAATTGTTATCTGTGAGTGGTTATATATGTGTTATTTTACAATATTCTTTCTTGTTTCAAAACTCTTTCTAATTGTTCAGCATTTTGATACTGGATTCCTCTTCCACCAAGATCTCGCAGTGATTCGATGTTTGCTATACTGTCATCGATAAGAGTCATTTCTGAGTAATGTGCTCCGGTAGCTGATTGGATCAACTCCCAAAATCCAGGATCCGCTTTTAATTTTCCGAGTTCATGAGAGCGGAAATAAAGTTCAGGAGGTACGTACTGAGAGAGATCTATTAATTGTCTGACTTTTGCTTCCTGCCAAGGTAAGGTGTTAGTGATTATTCCCGTAGAATTCTTTTTTCTCGTAGCATCAAGTAGCTCCACAACTCTAGTATTAACTCCATAAATATGGATATCATGTGCATGTTGTAATGTGGAGTTGTCTAGGTCAGGACGTTTTAGTGCACTCCGAAGAGCATCACAAAACTCTTCTTCAGAAATTATTCCGCGTGCAAATTGTTTGTACGCATCGATTTTATAGAATCTTTGAGCAATTTCTAGTGGAATTCTCAAATTCTCGGTTAGAAATTTTTGTGTAAGTTCTTGATTTGCTTCTACAATAACGTTCCCAACGTCGTAAAAAATGATTGGTGTCATTTGATTTTGTGTTGACTACTATGGCCAATGTTTATATTTTTATTACTTTAGGGTAGTATTTCTAACAATCTTTTTAAACTTACCTCGTTTTGATCTTTTCATGCCCAACACCATCCTTAACATTTTTGAAAAAGACACTGCTGTCAAAGTGCATTACACTCGCCACTCTCGTTTTCAGTATTTAGATGAAGTTCCTGATGCTGTTGTTAATGGAGAGATAAATTGGGATGTCCTTCAGCAGCGGTATGGAACTGGTCGGGAAGGTGGTGTATACATCGGTTTTGAGAGTGATGGATCGCCTAAATTAGATGAGAGTCCACCGTGGAAAGAATTGTGTGTTGGTTCAAGAAATCCACTGATTATATCTCGGGATGATAGAACTCTTGTTGATCTCCAAGGTTATCCTTTAGATTCATACACGATCCAAGCGCAGCGTCGAAGGAAAATATCGTTAGTTCTAGAATTTATGGAGAATGCAGTTCAGGGGTTGCTTGTCCGTGATGGTCAATTTTTGTTAGGGATACGAGGAGGTATGGATCAACCGCAGAAAGTGAATGTTATCCCTGGCGGCAGTGTTTCATATCATTCTCAACGATGGGATCCGTTTCAAGCAGCATTGTGCGCGGAAGCTCAGGAAGAAGCTGGTGCGACAGTACAACGTTGTTCTTTGCGTGGCATATTTGTACAAGATGGTGTACATTTGAATCGTCAATGGGTGTATGTTGCACGTCCTGAGGAAGAATTAGATGCACTTATTGCTAAACATCAAGTGGCGTATGGAGTGTATGCTCAAATGAAAAAAGAATCAGGAAGTGAATTACGTGCGCGAAGGATTTTAAACGAAAGAGGAATGCCTGTCGATGCATGGGAAAATACTTCTTTGGTGGCGTTGCCATATACTCAAGATACATTGTTGCGTTTGATATCTGATCAATATTTGGTTGTTAATGATGTTCGAGTTCCATTTATTGGAACGTTAGCAATAACGTTGTGTATTGCTGGGTGTACCGAATTTGGTGGGGAATTCCGAAAGGAAGTAGAAAAATTTTTAGGTAAGCGTTGATACATTTTTAGGTGTTGTTTTGTTTAAAAATAATTTCTACACTTTACTTTTACTCCATAAGAAGTGAAAATATTTTCGATACGTATCTGCTGATTCATTGTTTCTGATGAGAAAGCAGAGGGGAGTTTGATGAACATTTATTGTGGTGACATAATCTTTAAAGATAACTACCCACGCCGGAGTTTCTAACTCTGCAGGAAGATAACGTACGCTCGTTAGTTTTAGCTTTTTACGAATGGTACCAAATTCGCGACAGTCGTGATTATAGAGGATTTTCATATAGATTTTCTTTTGAATCCTTCGTAAGTTCCAATCCATTATATAAGCATTAAATTTCTGAATTGCCGGCTTAGACACACCCAAAACAAGAATTTCTTCATTTTCAGCAAGCTCTTTTAACGTCCATTCATAAAACGTCCGAAAGCCTTTCCATCCTTCATATGTTTCTGTGATGAGTTTATACTTCTTTTCATCAAATTGCGTTTTGAGCAGGGGAATTACTTTCCGCAAGTCATCTTTTTTTTGTTTTAGATTATTTTCTTTCTCTTCTAGATAATCTAGTAATCGTTCAGGATTTTTGGCCTGAAAATATTTTACGCCAGATTGAATACCATACGTTACTAAGCCTTTAAGCACAAGTTTATCGAGAATTAAGTAAGCCTTGCCTGAGGCAATTTGTGCTTTTTTGATAATTGGTCCGGTGGTGGATTTTCCTAGTTCTAGAAGTGCAAAATAGACTGCGATTTCTGATTTGGTTAATCCTATTTCTAAGAGAATATCTTCATACATACTGATCACAATTTTTTGTTGTTCTTAAGCTTTTCTCTTAGTGCCCACATAGGGGGATGTAATATTAAAATAGGAATATGTTATTACTCTGTTGTAATAAAGACATTACTTCGGGTCTTAAAACCCAAGTTTGACAGTTTGC
>DUGB01000013.1 GCA_013331555.1 Candidatus Woesearchaeota archaeon | reverse complement strand
GGCAAACTGTCAAACTTGGGTATTAACGATGTAGAAGCTGCTAGTCTTATTTTAACAATGGAAAAAGTTTTGCGTGATGAATTACAGGTAGAATTTCCTGATGCAGCGTACAAAATCTTTACATTAAAAGGTTTTGTAGAACAAACAGATGGAAAAAATTCTACTGGATTAGATGTGGGCAACCCTTTTATGCCTCCTCCATTGAGAAAACAAGCAGGCATCATCCTCGGAAAATTAGGATATTATCGATATATCCAGAATTATATGAAAATAATGGATATCATTAAAATGTATGTTCGCCGACTGATAGAAATTATGTATCTGTTGGAAAATGAGAAAAGATCATGATGTTAAATTATACTTTTTTGTGGGCAGAAGAGAATTATAATTACTACGATTTAGGTCCCGTTTTATTGAATTACGGTCTTCGATCACAGAAAAGATGGGGTTATGGAATAAAAAATGGTCTTACCTTTGGAAAAGACTTTCACGCCGAATTTTATCTGCCTGTTCAGGAATTAAGATCCGAGGCTGAGAATTGGTACAAATTTCTAACGAATAAGAAAAAAGTGCAGTTGTATCTAAACTCTATCGCTGCTTCTAGTACTGAACTCATTTCTGAAATAAAAAAGCTAATTGGAACTGATCTTTCCAAAGTAAGCGCAGAACAACTATGGGAACTATACGACATCTATGGACTTAAGTTAGCTGGACTATTTACCTGCTACATCGTTTCCCAACCTCATCGTGTTGTTCAATTAGAAAAAGAATTATTACACTTCCTTCAAGAAAAAAAAGTAGACGATGTTGCTCATTACTTCTCTGTTTTGACTGCCCCCCATTCAAAGATAATTTTTTCTCCCATTGGCAATAAATTCTTTACTGGTTCTTTTGCGGAGTTAATCGGCAAGGAAGGGAGTATAATAGACAAAACGTTGATTCATAAAAAAATGTATCATGAAGAGAAAGTTCAAAATCAGGAAAAGCAAAAGATGCTGGCCGAATTAAGACCTCAGCCTAACATCAAGTGTTTGATCGATGTTCTAAGCATTTTGGGACATGAACGATTCAAAATGCGTTTCGTTTGGATGCCCGCTCTTTATTATAATGAATTATTTCTCTTGGAATTTAAGAGAAGATACAATGTACCTAAGTCTGAGCTGCGTGCGTATGACAATTCTGAAATCGAGAACTTAATCCGGTTTGGCAAGAAATTACCCTCAAAAGTAATATCCACAAGAAAGAAAGGATTTCTTAAGCTTCTCAAAAATGGAATCTTATACACCTATGAAGGATCACAAGCCCAGAAAGTTCTTCAAACATTAATCTCCAAGAAAGAAAAAACAAAAGAACTGTATGGCATGGTTGCATCAAAAGGTCATGCTGTCGGCAAAGTCATTATTCTCTCATATCGTCAATCAGGTAACCATACGGCTAAAATAGAGAAAATGCAGGAAGGTGACATTATCGTTACTGAAATGACTCGCCCTAATATTATTACAGCTTGTGAGAGAGCGGGGGCAATTATTACCGATGAAGGCGGAATACTTTGTCATGCCGCTATTGTAAGCCGGGAATTAGGTGTGCCGTGTGTTATCGGAACGAAAGAAGCTACTTCTTCTTTTAAAGATGGTGATTATGTTGAAGTTGATGCGAATAAAGGCAAAGTTCGAAAAATAACGTTTAAAGAATATTCTTCCAAGAAACATGATCGGAGCTTGAAAGTCGATGATAGAGCAATAAAGAGAAACATTACGTTAAATCGCTTAAAGAAAGGAAATATCTTCTGGTTTAATCAAATAGGAATAAAAGATATTCCTACTGTTGGTGGTAAAGGGGCAAGTTTAGGAGAGCTATCCAAGATTGTTAATGTGCCCACTGGATTCTGCATATCTGTAAATGCGTATCATCTGTTTTTGACAGAAAATAATCTTTATACAACAATTAAAAAAATCTTGGGCAATGTTTCTATAAATGATGCTGAAGCGCTTGAAGAGAAAGCCCATCAAGTTAGAGAGTTAATTCTCAGTAAAACATTATCTCTAAGTATAAAAAATCAAATTGTGGATAGTTACCGGAAATTGCAGAATAAAAAAGTGGCTGTCAGAAGTTCAGCTACAGCAGAGGATCTTCCGACTGCTTCATTTGCTGGTCAACAGGATACATATCTTAATGTTTCCAATGAAAAAGAAGTGCTCGATAGCATTAAAAAATGCTGGGCGTCATTATTCACCTCTCGAGCCATCTATTACCGTGAGAAAAATGGCTTTGAGCATACTAAAGTATTAATCTCTGTTGTTATTCAGGAAATGGTTGATGCTGAATACGCAGGAGTCATGTTTACAAAGGATCCTATTGAAAAGAAATATCTTTTAATCGAAGTTGTGAAAGGATTAGGAGAAAAGCTCGTTTCCGGTGAAGTAACGCCGAACACCTATCACATTAAAAAAAACGAATTTAAAGTTCTTAAAAAGAGAGAGTATTTTAGATTTGATCATCACTATTTAGATGATTTAAGTAAACTTGGAAAGCTTATCGAAAGTCACTATAAGTATCCACAAGACATCGAGTGGGCAATAGACAAAAATGGGAAAATATTGGTTTTGCAATCAAGAGCGATTACGACTCTCTAAAATTATAAATGTGCAATTTACTCTCACTTCAACCCCGTCGTCCCAAAACCGCCGCGATCATTATTCTCGCGAAAACTCTCTACCTCTGTAAACATCACTGGTTGATACTGCATCACCATCATTTGCGCGATGCGTGTTCCTCGTTCAACAGTTACTTCTTTCTGTGTAAAATTCAACGCCGCAAACACATATTCATCACGTTCACCGCAAAAGTCACGATCGCCAATTCCTATTCCATTCGCGGAGGTTAATCCTAACTTATGCGTCGAACTGCGTGGTGCTAATAACACCCAGCAATTCTCCGGCACTTCGATAATTACATTCAATGGAATGTAGCCAACTTGCCCGGCAGGAATCGTCACCGTTTCCCGCGCCGAAACATCGAATGCGACTGCACCTGATGTTTTATACGCCGGCAAAGATAATGTTTTATCTACGCGTTTAATCTTAATATTCATAGAACTGGCTAATTATCAACACTATTTTAAAGATTTATATTTTCAAAAGAGAACGTTAGCATAATGATCCATTAACGTGACCAATTCTGGTCCGTATTGACTTATAAGCCATCCCGTTCCAAGAGTTGTTCCGAGAGAAAATCCACACCGTAATGCGTTTGTTCCCACATCTTGGCTACCCTGTCGAAAAGCATAATACACCGTTGACAGGCTATACCCTGGAAGTAACGTCGCTTTCAGCGCAAGTTCCAACGCACTTTCGTCTCCAGTGACTCTGTAGGGATTCATTCCATACTTAAAAAGTACATACCATATATACTTTTTTAACAAATTACACTGAGAAAAGCAGAAAGNNTTTCAGCGAATTTCTCATGACTTTATCTGCACTGTAAAAATGGATCAACACCTTCTTTCTCAACACGCACGCATTTTTGTCCTGCTTCATTAACCCAATTCGTTGTCAAACCATATTTATCATCAGTATCTAATCGAGATTCTTTGATAACTTTATTATCCTGCGTACGCCACTTATGGGAATTTAATTTCCCAGAATCAATAATTTTTTCCTCACAGACAGTATACGCTTTCCCTTCAATGATATAATTTTCCTGCAATCCAATTGTTTCAAAAACCATTGTTCCATAAGTTTCAGAAGAAGGATTACACCAAGATTGTGAGATATTTTCAACTTGACTAATTTCTACCAAACCAGAACTATCGTCTTCCACAACTGTCTCATTTACAGTGGGAATTTTTAGATCATTGCTTTCTTCCTCTGGCTGACAACCAGCAAGTATCAACGCTGCTAAAAGAAAAACTGACATTATAATAACTTGTTTCATTGACGTTAGAATCATCTATTTGATTATATATGCCTTTCTCAACACTTGGTGTTGATGAAAGAAAAATATTTTTCTCTTAACAATATAATTCTTGAATGCGTGGTGGTGCTCTTGGAGGTCTAAGCTCACGAGGGATAGTATCTGTGGTTAAAGCAACTTCTAGACCTGTTCTAATTCTTCTATAATACATTAGCTCCCCATTCTGGTCGCTTAACTGAGCACAACTTTCAGCTAACACAGAGGGATGTAAGTAATCAGGATCAATAACTACTCTATTGGATGATGGGTTATCTAAAACCCTTTGAACATTTCTCTGAGCTGTTAGATAATCATCAAGAACTAATCTTCTAAGTGTTGAATCCATTGTAACCTTTCAAACGACTTCTCATTTTTAAATCTTCCTCACAAATGTCAAAAATCCCGTATGTCCAAGCATTTGAAACTCTGGACGCATTATTTGACCTTCAATTTTCCATTTCCTCTCTAACAGCTCAACTGTTTCAATAACGGTAAACTTCGTTTTCCGGAGTGAATCCACAAATTCTTTCACTTGCGTTAAATTAGGCAAGTACGCTACTAAAAATCCACCCGTTTTCAACGCTTTTTCAGCATGAACTACCACCTGCCACGGTTCTGGCAGATCTAATGTAATCAAGTCCACATTACTTTCTGTGATTCCTTGATAAATATCTTCTTGCTTCGTTGTTACATTGGTTGCACCGCATATTCCTACATTTTTAACTACAATTTTGTAATGTTCTGGGTTAATTTCATACACAAAAACTTCTTTACATACTTGTGCAAGGGCTAAACATAATGCCCCCGAGCCGCCACCAGCATCAACCACGTTCCACTCTTTCGACAATCCCGTTTTTGCTATAATGAGTCCAATATCTTTAGCTAAAATTACTTGCGGTCCACGCTGGAAGAATTCTGCCACGTCCGCAAATTGAGGATCGAGCAAGGTAAACAAATCTCCCGTTGAACTCTGCACTTCTGTCTTATGTACATCCTCTTTCTTGAGAGTTCCTGCCGGGGTGTAGAAATCTTCTACCAGTGACTTCAAAATGTACTTCTTGCCAGTTTTATGATGGACGGCTATTTTCTGAATTGTTCTCATTATTGATTCCCACGAGGTAATATTTTTAAAACTTCTGCATTCCAAGTGATTATGCCCTTTGAAAACGAGAAAAAGATGTTTCTTGCTAAAATTGACAAGAGCAAGAAAGGGTCTTTGGACGAACGTATCATTCCCCTATTTAACATCATCAATCAGCATCCTGATTATCACACCACGTCTTCTTGTTCAGGACGAGTATACTTCTGGACTGGCTCTGGCAAAAAGAATGAAACAATCTGGGTGAAAGTAAGTCATGATTCCATTACCACTTCTTTCTTTGACTTTCCTCCTCAGAAAGATATTGTCTGGCTTCGCCAAGAAGCGTTTATCCTGCACGTTGCCTGCCGCGATATCGCTGCTGCTGTCCAACTGCTTGATCTTGCCCGCCCGCTCTTTAAGAAAAGTTGTCTTCTCAGTATTCGCAATAAAATCATCGTTGAAATCCATGGCACGGAAATTCTTGAAATGCCGTATAGTAAGGATGGAGTTGTTCTCTATAAAGGCGACATGGAATGGCTTGTTAATTATATTAACAAAAAATTGGATCGAATTTCTAAAAGCATTATCTTGTTTACGAAGAAAATGGAGTTATTAAACTGATTTTCAGGATAGGATCATTTTTGGTTGTTAATTACGCGTTGTATTATGTAGTTAAAGTTGCGTTACAAGGTGTTGGTGCTGATTCACTGAAAGACGATCTGAATGATGCTGTAAAGTAATATTGCACTTTTAGTTTAGAAATCGTGAGTCGAAAACTGATGGTGTGGCAGTGTTATGGGGAGTAACGACCTCTTTCGTAGGTTTCTTCTTCTTTGGAAGACTTCGATTAATCTCTTTAGTTGAAATCTCATCGGGATATCGAGCTTCAAACAACGCAAGTATTTTCTGCCTGCGCTTGAATGTGTTAGCATTCTTGGCATGAGCACACCACCCTTCCATAAAATTGTACACATCATCATATGTGATCTTTTCTTCGCGGTACAAAGAATCAGTGAGGCGTAATTTTCGTAGAAAGTAACGCATATTCTTACGCTTGAGAAGTTTGTGATGTGGAAAGATTTTAAATCCGAGAAATTCTACACCTCTATTCAGAAGAATAATTTTTGATTTATCGGGATGCAATTGTAGTTCTAAATGTTCTGTGAGAAATTGAGCTATTTCTTCTTTCCATTGTTGTAATACTGTAGGTGAGATATTGAAAAACACAAAATCATCAACATAGCGAATGTAATACCTTGCTTTCAATTGATGTTTAACAAACTGATCAAGCTCATTGAGATAGACATTCGCAAAGAACTGAGAAGTGAGATTGCCTAAAGGCATTCCTTTTCCAATGTCCGTTGAATAATTACTCAGAATACGCTTGATGAGCCACATTATTTTTTGATCTTTCACTTTTTTCTGAATGATGTCTAATAAAACTACATGATCGACGTCGTCAAAGTAATGCCGAATGTCGGCTTTGAGCACGTAGGCGTTGGTAGTATAGTTGTGTGAAACTTTGCGTTGAAAATACTCAAACCGCTTTATTGCTTCAAGAGTTCCTTTTCCTATACGATTAGCATAGGAATCGTACATAAAACATTTTTCAAACATTGGTTCAATAATATTGCAGAGGGCATGATGAATAACCCTGTCGCGAAAGTGAGATTTGCTAATCTTCCTTGTTTTAGGATCACGAAGAATGAATGTTTCCAATGGTTTTGGTCTGTAAAAATGAAATAATAGTTCTGTGCGCAATTGAGAAAGATTATTCTTTGAATCGGCTTCAAATTCAAGTACACATGGTTTTTGGGTCTTGTGTTTCCTTGCTCTCTTGAATGCTAATTCAAGATTAGAATTAGTACATAATTCTCGCCATAAATTCCGGTAAGCAGCCATAACAAAAAATGTCTCAGCACTACACTGGGCTATTCCACGCACGCGGTTATTGTTATTGATGTTACGGTCATTAGCGTTGAAATTGGAGTTGTTATTGAAATTATTCAGCCAAGACACCCGCCCAACGTAATAGCTCTGGATACTGTATTATTCTTCACCATTTCAAGAGCACTCGAAAGCACTTCGTCACAGTTGTTTTTTCAACCCAGAGCGAGTCTGAATTAAAGGTTTCATAACCGAGTCACCTCAGGTCATAGTACCAGAGCGTGTAGTCCAAGCCTACTCCTGTTTTTCAGGAAAGTGCTGAGACAAAAAGAAAGAAAAAATTATGGTTTATATAAGTTTCGCAGACCTTCTTCAAATTGTTCTCGTGCTGTATCAGGAACAAAAGGAGTTGAATATGCTTTTACTTGCTCGAACGTTGCTAACGTTACTTCCGATGGAGCCACTGGAGCACGTGGAACTTTTCCAATTTTTGCGGCGTCGCCTACGGCGACCTCACGACGTACCCCACGCACGCGGCCATTGTAACTGACGATACGGTCACTAGCGACGAAATCGGAGCTGTTATAGAAATTACTCAGCCAAGACGCCAGCCATAATGAATCAGAGGTACGATCTGCTGTTATTTTTTTGTGAACATATGTTGGATTAAGAATATAAATTTTTGTTTCAGTCTTTCCTGCTTCTTTGAGCATATGCAGATTTTGAGGAGTATATCCTAAGCGAGTCATGGCTTTTTGTTCTTCTGCATTTGGTACTTGATACCCATCCTCAGTTTGGATAAATCCGTCTTTTGTTCTGATTTGTAAATAACGCCATTCTTTTTCAGTGCCAGACAACCGCAATTGGTTCATCTTTACAACAACTGTGCCGTCAGCAGTCTTAGCTGCCTGAGCTTCAGCGTTATCAGGACGATAATTGCGGGTCTGAACTAATTGATCGTACGAACTGTTCACGGCATCGTTAAGATGGCGAAGAATGAGATTGTCAGCTTCTCGCGTAATTGCCCATTCAATATCACCAGCAGCGGTTGAAAAATAACCATGACCGTCAGCAGTATAAAATGATTGCTTTCGCAGATCATCTCCTTCGGGAGTAACTGGGCAAGTTTGTCGTTCGTCCATTAATTCGTCTACATGACGAAGTGTGCCAGGAACTGCTTGGTTGTAAGCACCTCGCAAGTTGCCAGGAATATTCACAAGTGTATCAAGTGTCATTGTAGTAAACCTCTCAAGTTTACTCTCTACAATAAGCTCTACTTTATAAACTTTCTGTTTACATTATTACTTCAGAGTAATAACTGTAAATATACAAAATACCCGAATTGACCTAGAATAGTAACCTTTATATTCTTGCTTTGTTTACCTCTTACTTGACGTTCATCGTCAACAAAGAGGTGATATTATGCCACGCAAAGCAAGAAAATTAGATGTTGCCTGCCCAAATTCTATGTGTAGCATGCATAACAAAGTTGGAAAGTTAAACATTATTCGCAAAGGTTCTCAAACTAATGGTACAAAAAGATACCAGTGTACCAATTGCGGGAGAACCTTTGCACGAACGATAAACACTCCGTTCTTCCATAAACATTTGAAGAAGAAAGAGATCATTCGCATCTGTAAGATGTTATCAGAAACAAATAGCTTTCGGGGAATTGCTCGACAAACTGACCATCATCTTGACACGATAAGAGCAATTGCAGATGCAATTGCTAAACATTGCAAGAAGTTCAATGACTATTTCATTGACGAATTGAAATTGACTCCAGTTGAAGTAGATGAAATGTGGAGCTTCGTTAAAAAAAAGAAGGACATTGCTTAACGCCGTATTTACATGGAGCTGAAGTAGGCGATGCCTACACATATATTGGCTATAAGCGTTATTCTCAGTTCTTCATTGGTTTTACCGTCGGTAAATGGATTGATGAAACATGCAATGAATTCTACAAAATGCTTGCAAGCCGTTTGCGTTTACCAACAATGAAACGCAAACTTACCATCTTTTCAGATGGAAACAAACAAAACATAACTGGATTATCAAACAATTTTCCGCAGGGGACATTACATTATGCAATGCGAAAGAAGATAAAGAAGGGGGATAAGATTGTTGGAATTGTCAATGAGATCATCTTTGGCAATCCACCACGAGAATTAATTTCCATCCATAACATTGATGGTTTCTGTTCAAAACTTCGTGAACGAATTTCGTGTTTTACACGCAAAGCACGAAGTTTTGCAAAGAGGCGTCTTTGTATTGAACAAAGGCTTGAAATCTTCAGCGTACAACATAATTTTATGGAAGTGAAGAGAGGCAAAACACCAGCAATGAAAGAGGGATTAACCGATAAGAAATGGAATTGGGAATCATTTTTTAAGATAAGATTAAGCGCATTAATCTAGGTCAATTCGAAATACCCCAAAAACTCCGGCATAAAGAAAAGATCACCTACAGTCTACAGTAACACAACCAGCGGTAGCGATCACTTTATTTCATACAAAATAAAAAATATTATCGTTTTCTCATTCGTCTTTTCCTGCTCAGTGTCAACGTCACTAAGGCTAACACGACGGCAATGAATATCAAGACCATCATTGTTATCAAGAGCCCAAGATAGACCTGTGAATCCCTGAACGAGCTGCTGACAACAACATTCTCTTGCTGCACGGGTGCAACACGCTGTTGAAGTTGTCCTCGTTCTTGCAGTCCGCGTTGAATTTCTTGCACCAAGCCGTCAGCAGAATACTGCGCAGGCTGTCGCTGGGTTGTCGTTTGAGTTGAGAGGCATTCTTTGACAGTTATAGGAACCGTTTCAGTATCTTTCAATTTTCCATTGACATACACTTCGACAGTTAAGTCATATTTTCCTGCCCGAGCGTTTTCAACGTCAATCGTGAACTCCGCGGTGTCATCATTACGGCTGCTGGAATAGTCATCTAATTCCAATCCTTCCTGTTTTTGTTCAATCCGCAGTGGAGTATTCTTGACACGGACTTCAACTTCGTCTTCATCTTCTGTTCCAATATTTTTAAGATCAACACGTAACTTCGTCTGGCGCTGACATTCTACTGTTGGAGTCACAAGATCGGCATTGGTAATCATCACGTTATGTTTTTCTCGATCAACACGAACTGTTTTTTCGAATACTGTTTCGTGTTCCGTACCATCTTCTGCTTCGCCTTCAACAGTAATACGCAATGTGTATTCGTTTTTGTCCACGTCCTCATGGCTTAGATCAAATTCAACCGTAACTGTTTCATCATCACCATTATTGAGGTCAAATGAATCTGCTTCCTCTTCTAAATCATTGTCATCAACATCGAGAAGTTCAACAGTAAGAGTAACATCTTCCATGTCTTCCGTGTACTCATTCTGGATGGTTATTTCTACTTCTGTTGGTTCGGCAAGCGACAATTCACCTGATTCCTTGCCGTCAACTTCAACGTTTTCCACAACTAAGAAACTTTGCGTAGACAATTCGATCGTCTTTGTTACCGTTGCTTGTGCACTTCGTACAACAAGACTACCAAGACTATGCCGTCCACTGCGTTCATTGAGTGGAACAGTCAATCCTAGCTGCAATGTTGCTTGCTCTCCGGGAGCTAAACTTGCCGGCAATGTTCCTTGAAGCTGGGCATGGTATTGGGCAGGAACATTCTCTAAAACCGCACTCAAATTCTGTACAGAATCAAGTGTGCCGCTGTTTCGAACAGTAATTGTAACATTCACTGATTGACCTGGAATAACGTTGCTAAACAATATCTCTGATATACTCAATCCCGCAGGAATATCTTCCACAACACGGTATGTTGAAAATCCTGCAACATCAAATGAAAATTCATTTCCTTGTTGGACAGCATTACGACACACTGTTGCCGGACATCGTTCAAACATTCCACTGTTGAACCCTATTGAGCGTTGAATCACCGGGTGAGTAAATTGTTTGAATACTGTTACTCGAGCTGGAGCATTAAGCTGAGGTAAATCTGTGCTATCAACAGCAATCACTCCTTCAGTAATCGCAACGTCAGCATCAATCGTGCGGACGGTACGTAAATCTATTGGTTGCGTAAAGACAATCCTGCCGAACGCATTTCGTAGCATAAACTGTGGGAACGCTGCTAACTGTTGCTCTGTGGCATCCGTTGGCACATTCGTTTCAAAACGTGTTGTCAATGGATCACTTTGCACAAGGATTTCAAACTCTTCTGGAGCAGAGATATCTTGTCCATCGCTCACGACAACTCGCACTGAAAATGGAGTTGCACTGCGTGGTGGAATACCTTGTAATCGCAGAGGATTAATCTGATCAACACTCAACCAATTTGGCAAAGCAGAATTGGAAGCAACAATAAATAGACTGCTCTGCATGGAATCAACATCGTTGACAACTATATCATAAGAAACAGCAACATTCTCTGCTGCTTGAAGTGTTCCAATAGGAACTATGGAAGGCACATCGTTGACTTCTCTCACTGTGATTGTCAATATATCCAATCCAGCAATTGTTGAATCATCTCGCACTTCAAGAGTTACTCTGCTTTCTCCAGATCTGTTTGGTTGAGGTGTACACGTCAGGGTATGTTCCTCAATCCTACAGGATACAACCTCAGTGTTTGTCTGTTCAACAATGCTAAATGAAAGTTGCTCATCAACCGTATCTGAATCAGATGAAACTGCCCACAAATCGATTATTGTTGGTTGTCCATCTTCTTCCATTGTCTGGTCATCAATATTGAGCGAAGGACTGTCACGGTCAGCTTCCACATCAATTTGCACTGTTGCGGGAGCTGATTGATCCAATCCATCACTTACTGTAAACGCAAAAGAATCATAATGCGGCACTTTAAATTCATCGGGCGCAGGAGTATATACTAACTTTCCTGCTTGAATTTCAGAAACAGGAATAACATCTCCATTATCAATATCACTTTCATCAAAGCGCAATGCACCGGCAAATTCTTTGCGTGTAATTGTTATGGAATCAAACGCATCGAGTTCAAGATCTTCGTAAGCAAAATCAACTTGAGTAAACACATACTGCCGATCTTCCTGAATTGTAATTGTTTTATTTCCCGTTGTCGGAGCATCATTAACAGATAAAACGGAAATGGTCACTGTGTATCGTTCTTCTGATAGCTCATTGGCGTTAAATACCGCAAATTCAAACGTTCCATACTCTTCTCCAAACTCATTGTCGAAAGGAATAAAGATCAGTTTTCCATCTGTTACATCAGTTACTGATACTTGTTGTCCACTGTTTACATCTTGAATCATTCCTGATTCTTCACGATAACGTAGAACACCGCGGTTAGGGGTGTCCGTAATCACAATTCCTTGGAAAGAATCTCCATCTTCATCTGAGTACGTAAAATCATCTTCACCAAAGCGGTGAAAAGAATCTTCATTAATAACCAATGCTACATTCTCTGAAGTTGGAGCACTGCTCACACTATTGACATCGAGTATCAAAGTGTACTGCTCTGATGAAGCAGCATAGCGGTCAGAAACTCTGAATTGTATTGTTGCATATGATATTCCAAACTCATTTCGATCAGGTGTAAATACTAATTTACCAACACTAAAATCACGTCCAGAAATAACCTGGTTTTGTTGAACGGGAACGTTATTAAACATTAATCTTCCTTCTGTGGGCAAACGTGTGATTATGATGCCTTGTAGTGTATCTCCATCCTCATCTTCAAATACAAATACATTCTCTTGGATAACCAGAGGAACATTCTCTTCAGTTGATAATCTTAAATCTCTTGAATGAGGCTTGCGGTTATTAGCTGTTCCGGGTGTAGGTTCTGCCGAAACGATAAATTCACTCACTCCATCATGAACACGAGCAATAGAATTTCCTTTCAGGGGTGCAGAGCTGTCATCTCCCTCGCGACCGTATACAACATCTGATTGTACACGCCCTTGTGCATCAGATAGTTTTAATTCGTCTTGATCTGATCCAAGAAACAGCTGCGGAGCAGCTTGTCCATATTCCAGAACGTTTCGCATTCGCGGTAAAGAAGCGCTGGAATCATACGCTAAAAGAAGGTACGTACCTGCGACAATCTTAACGCGTGGAAGAACAAACGGATCTTCACCATCGGTCAATATCCATCCTTCCAGATTCTCTGTTGTCGTGCTGTATAATTCAACCCATTGCAAATCAGGTAAACGTCCTGGTGCATTGACCATAACTTCATTGATTTTCACTTCTGCTATTACTGCTGGCAATAGAACAAGTAGACCAAAAAGAAGAATCATTAACGATAGTTTTTTTCGTGTTGTTTTCATCCTGAAACCCCTCTTCTCCGACATTTTTTCAGCGGGAAGATTTCCAATGTGATTAATAACAACTATCTGCTCTTCTTTTTAAAATTATTTTAATAAAAAAATAAAAACTTCATCGCCGCAGTAAAACGACGAAAAAGATTACGATTAATGCTAACACCAGAACCATTGCCACAATGATCATTGCAACCATAAAATCCTGTGCGCTGTATGGATTTTCAATGGTTTGCACTAACGTTGATGGTGCGGTAGCAGGTTGTTGGCCGGTTTGCGGCTGCGTTTGTTCCGTTGTTCCTGGTGCGACCGTTACTGTTGTTCCCGCACTTGTCGTAGTAGTGCTCTGACGCGGTGGATTTACAGTTGTAACTGTCGTTCTATTCTCTCGTACGGCTGGTGTTAGTGTTTCTGAACCAGCAGCACTTGCACACTCTCCAATCACGACATTGACTCGTTCATGGTCAATCGTTTTATCTTTGTCATAGTAGACATTAATGTCAATCGGATACGTTCCTGCTCGAATAGTATTCAACGGAAAGTTAAATGTTCGTGTCCAGGTATTGTCATTACTTGAGTAGTCTTCTAACACAAGATCACGGATGTTTTCATTAATGCGTAAATTGGTATTGACGATGGAAATCCCCGCACTGCGCTGATCTTTTGTTCCCATGTTCTCTACATCTACTTCAAAAGTAAATGAACCATCACACGCAGTTATTGTTGATGGAATCAACTCTGCTTTCATAATCCGCAGATCGTTTCGTTCCCGGCGTAAGTTAAGGTCAACTTCTCTCACTAAAGTATATGTTGCTCCTTCTCCATCTTCCGCTTCAAAGGTCAACTCAATATTGTAATCCCCTGCGTCTGTATCGTCTGGAATCGTAAATTGAACCACAAAATCTTGATCCGAATCTACATCAATGTCATCAAGATCAAATTCTTCTTCAAATTCATCCGGGAAAATATCGTTGTCATCTGCATCGAATGTGATTTTAACATTTTCTAATACTCCTTGGTCATCATAATCCTGATGAAACAAGTTGTCAAGATTAAAGTTAAAAATCAATTCTGTTCCAACTTTAACATCTTCATCAAGGCTGGCGCTGGTTCTTGTTTCTAAATCAAGGTTATCACTTTCATCGCTGTCTCCTTCACTAGTATATTCCACTTGAACTTTGTCTACTTTCAACATTGATTTTGTATCTTGAAGCAAATCCATACTCGCAACTTGGGTCGTTCCTTCAACGACTGAGATTATTCCAATTTTTTCTCGTCCAGAATCTTTCTCGTGAGGGACTGCAAGAGTAAGAGTAATTGTTTCTGACGTTCCATTGGCAGGAATCGTCACTTGTCTGCTTGTAGCGACATATTTGGCTGGCAATCCAGTTACATTCACCGTGACGGTTACTGGTGCCGTTGCCGTATTGCGGAGCGTAAATGAGGTTGTTGTTGAAGAAACATTTGTTTGATCGTTATCCGTAAACTCATGGTAATCCACCGGAAGTGTTACTGCCTGTTCTACAAACTGCACGTCCGCAGAAACAACACTTGCGAATAGCGCAAAAATAATAAGTCCAAAAATGATTGTCGTTTTGATGTTGATCCCCCCACTAGTTTTTATTCTAGAGTAGTTACTCTTTGCTTGTTTAACTAGAAATACTATAAATATCTTTCGGTAGTTTCGATGGGATTGATCTTTATTTAATAACTTATCTTTGACTTCTTAGCTTTCTTTTAGTCGATAATTCTATATATTTATTTCGTTTTCATTTATAAAGAGAGGTGAAGAA
>DUGB01000031.1 GCA_013331555.1 Candidatus Woesearchaeota archaeon | reverse complement strand
AAGCTAAGAAGTCAAAGATAAGATCTAACTAAATTTAAGCGTAATTTTTTATAGTCTTATTGTTTTTATTGTAAAATGGTGACAATAACGCTTGATACGCGGAATATTCCTGGTCTTAAGCCCCCTTTGGTATTAGTTAACGGAGAAACCGCTGATGGGATTATATCTGCAGCTCTTTTGTGTGGAAGATTAGGAAAAGCTAAAGAAAAAGATGCTGAAAGAGTTTATATTCCTAAAGTTGAAGTGAAACTATTCACCGAATGCCGTCGTCAGGAAAATTTCCAGGAAGTCATTGCAGATAAACTCTCTCTTGAAGATCGCGTTGTTTTTGTTTTAGATTTAGAGCTCCGTGATTGCTTGCTCAAAGGATGGAATGATCATGACCTGCCGATCATTCAACAACTTGCGTCTGCACCTTATGGCGTAATCTGGTTTGACAACAATGACCAAACGAAATTGAATGCGTCAAAGACTGCCGGCTTCAAAGTTTATTTCCCTGCAATCAAAAGTAATTATCCTTCCTGTTCATCAACATCATCTTATGTACAGAGTTTCTTCAATAATCCATCATTGCGTGATTCATATACTCATTGGTTAGCAGCTATTGCCGACACAGAACAATTTGATTCCACCCTTTGTACGGGTAGAGTAAAAGAACCACTGCTGGCTCTTCAAAAAGTAATTACATATTATAATGCTCAACGTAATGAACCTCGATTTGATGAAACTATTGGTTCTCTGATTCGATTGCTTTGTTGTAAAAAAGATGAAGAAGAAGTATGGAAAGATAATCGTTTTTCAGATCCTGTTTTGGCTGGTGTTATTCAACAGTATGAGGAAGCTGCGCAGTATGCCAGAGAACCATTATGGAGCACTATGACCGAAATTGGCGACGATGGCAAAGAAATTGCTTTTGGTTATTGCGATCCATTACTCACCACAACAGAAGCATTTACTGCTCTTTGGAATCGTTTTCAAACCGCTCGGGGTTATGTCATTGCTGTTGGTGATCCTATAAATACCATCAAAACTTTTACTCCAGATCATTCACCCTTGGATCTAGTTTCTTTTTGTCATCAGTATCGGGGTGGTGGAAGAGAACGTCATGGTTCATATGGTCTCAAATGTAAAGTTACTTTAGATTCTTTTCCCGATATTTTAAATATACTTCAAGAACAGCTACAAAAGTATACTCAACCATGACCGAACCACTACTAATTGCCACGCACGGAGAGGATCCGGATGGAATTATTGCTCATGCTCTGCTTTTAAGTGTCTATAGTACATCTGAGCCTCTTGATCCCAAAAATCACGTTTTTGTTCGTTATGATCGTTTAGGAGAGCAAATGGAGGGATTTGTTCGTCGGGCTGAAGAAGTCCGTCCGCGGCAAATTGTTATTGCTGATATTGGCCCTAATCAACGTTTTGTTGAGCATGGGGGATCACGTCTCTCACTGGTTCATCGTTTGCGTGATACGGGTGGTGTAGTTCACTGGTATGATCATCATGTCCAGACGGAACAAATTCAAAGAAAGCTAGAAGCTCTTCAAGTTCACGTTTATTACAGTGCAACTCAATGTGCCGCCATGCAAATTCATCGCCGTTTTAGTTCGCGAACAAATGGTGAACTCGCTAAAATTGCCCAAGCTCATGATTATCGTTCCGGCTCTCATAACAAATCTCAACGCTTTGAAAAAGGAGATATACTCGAAAAATTAATTTGTCTTGCTCAAGCAGAACAGGATTCCAAAAAATTACTTCGTCTCGCTGATGATCTTCGAAAAGGCCTTGTCTTTAGTAATGAAACAACACTTTTCCCAATGTGGGATGGCGAGGTAACACAATATGGTCACCGTTCTCGAGGAGCATACGCTTGTTTAGACCAAAGTGTTCAGAGTGCCGACATTGCTGGAATACGATTTCTCTTCGCGTATGCCGATCCAATTCTTTCTCAAAAACCGGCAACACGACATTTGAAAGCGAAATATGGTTCTACTGTTGATGTCATCGTTACTATTTTTGCTCCTCCGGCAAGAAATTATATCGTTGATGGAATGAACGAACGCTTTGATGTTATTCCTTTTGTTGAGACAGTCGGCGGCGGTGGTCGTGGCAATATGGGTGGATTTACAGTTGATGAGGATGTTAAACCAGAGGAATTTCAGACTTATATTGCTAGTTTACAAGAACAAATTAGGAGTTATATTCACAGCCGTTCCGCATAACGTTTTGCCAAAGCAAAATATGCTTGTGCTTTTTCAATTGTATTTTGTCGTTCTTCTGTAGAAATGTTCTTATCGTCTGACGTGAAACAGTTTATCTTTGCTCTAATATAAGCTCGGTAACACTTGTAGAAATCAAGCAAAAGGGGTATATCATTATCCCCGCTTAATCGTTGGTATTCAGCAATGAATTCATGTGATAAATCTTCTCTGTTATGAAACTCTAAATCCATGGCCATAAATGCAATTTCCGCAATCACATCGGAGCAAGGGAAACGCATATTAAACACTATCCCATCAAAAATATAACTCCCCTCTGGAACAATGAAGACGTTGCCGCTATGAAAATCGCCGTGGCAATGTTTTATTGATCCTTTCAGAACACGTTGCGTAAACAGAGATTGATTTTTGTGAATGAAGTGATTAATTTTATCTTGCATAAATTGATAATCCTCTCTACTAATAATTTCTGGAACATATTTTTCAGTCTGACTAAAATTTTCATCCCAGTTAAATTGCACAGTCTCAACATTACCATAAGAAGAAATTTCTGCATCAGATGGCGCTTTTCGATGAAATTGAATTATTTTCTGTGCTAGCGTTTTAATGTGATGACTTGTAACTTTCTCTTTCTGCAGAAGATGATTCATTGTGGCGTTGGAATCGACTTGCTTCATTTTAATTCCATGTTCTATTACTTTTCCTTTACCATTAATAACAATGGATCCATCTTGCTCCCGAGTAATTGCAATTGCTCCTAAATATAACTCTGGAGAAGCAAGAGAGTTGTAGCGGACTTCTTTTTCGCATTGATCTTTACGTTTATCAAGAGTTGAAAAATCAAGAAAACCTAAATTCATTGGCTTATTTATTTTGTAGGCATAGGGACCAGTTAAAAAGACAACCGAAACAGCGGTTGTAATCGTTTTAAGATCATTTACTAGATGAGGATACGCTTTAGGTTGTTGTAAAGACTGTACGACTGAATTGAACTCTTCCATATTCCAACTATTTTCCTAAAGTCCTTCTTTTTAAATTTTAAGTAAAAGCGTTCATTCCCACCATTTGCCGGCTTCATCCAATAAATAATTCTGGTAGGTTTTCTTCAGCATTTGACACTTTTTGTCAAATGCTTTCGGTTTAGCCCACAATTTATAGTACCAACTCAGCTTCTCCACTAATTTATATC
>DUGB01000103.1 GCA_013331555.1 Candidatus Woesearchaeota archaeon | reverse complement strand
TGTGCATTGTGTATCAGTTAGGTGCACATGATCTTACTGCCGAAATTCAACATTTTCGCGGCTGGACTCCAGCAATCGAATTTGAAATTTCTGGATTTAAACTTGAAGAGAAGATTGATTTACTTAATGTTGGAAGAGAAATTCCTCTGGAATCCTTAGGCGGCGGATCTTTTCAGATTGGAACAAGCCAGCAAGGGGGTGTTAGAGTAAAAGAAGTTACTGTTTCTGATCTTGAGTATGGAAGAAAAAATGCAGGTACGGTAGAAGTTCTTGATAAGCACTGCGAAAGAATTGTCACGACATTTCAACGTTTAAATGAACAAGGCACTGAATTTGTTACTTTTCGAACGTACCGCGGTGGTCCAGCGGTTTGGGATTATGTTTACTTTTTTTCTCAAGGACAATTTCAATTTTAGGTGGTGTTTAAAATGGTTCACAATATTAATCTGAAAGAGCTTCAATGCGGCAGTGAAACTGAAATGCGTCGGGTGTATGAGTTGTTTGGTTGCGAGCTGCGAGAGAAACCAACTTTTGAATATATTCAACGATATCCTTTAGAACAGCTTCTTCCTTCTCAAGAAGTGGATGAAGATCGAATGATGTTTCGCAATCGTGCTTACAATTGTGCTGAAAGAATTGTTAATCGTGTCCTAGAAGTTTATGGTTGGCGTTATCGTATTTTTGGACCAGATATTGAAAATCATAGATTTACGCCTGCTGATTTTAAAGTAGACAATTATGAAACACGTTGTATTTGGATTTATCAACCTTATTCTCCAGAAGCAGCGGGTAATGAGAGTCCTGGATATACTTTTTTATGGACAGTTTCTCATGAGCTTGCTCATGCTTTAACGAATGATGAGACTACCCATCTCTTTGGTGGTCAAGGACGTCGTCAAGGTGCGTTGGGTATTGAAACAATTCATCCCTCAGGAAACGGTGTTGTTCCTCCTCTATCTTTGGCTGATGCATTACGTGTGTTAGCGTGGGAAGATGCCACGGCACGTCGACAACGTCTGATTGTTGAGCAGGATTATAGTCTACCTGTATCTGGCGAAGACTTTTTTCGTGAGTATCAATTCAATGTTGCTGGTTCCGTGATTAGAATTTTATGCGGTGATTTTGCCACTCCGGGCAAGATTGGAGTTTTGCCGCGTGTTGATTGTGGTTTGTCGATTGATGATTTAAATGAATTTGCACGAAATATTTGTCGCAGCACGGCAGAGGAGATGAATTTATCAATGAAAGACCGCCTTGGAGGCCAATAATATGAAATTCGATCCTAAAATTCAACGTGGTACGATTAGTGGTGTTTATGTATCGATCCACTCTACTCACGATTATAAAGAACCAGATTATGTTTTCACACGACCAGTTGATCAATTAGAGTTAACACCTGCTGGTATTGTAGGAGATCGGCATTACGGTCATGAGGCTGTTGCCGGTGGCCGCGATAAAAAATTATATGCTTCTGGAACAGTGATTCGTAATTATCGCCAGTGGAGTGCTGTTGCTGCTGTTGACATTCAACAAATTGATCGTAACTTAAGTCTAGAAAGTCGGTTGACTGCTGCAGACCTTGGTGCTAATTTTCAAATAGATGGTTTAGGTTCTCTCTCTTCTATTCCTGCTGGCGCGTATGTTGTTGTTTCGCCATTCGCTACTGATTTTCAACCTAAGAGAAGTGAGGATGTTGTTTTGCAGGTTTATGCGCAGATGGCTCCGTGTAGAATTGCTGGTGCAGGGCTAGCGCAACGTTTTGGGAGATCGGATTTAGCAGCGCAGTTTCCTGCTACGGCGATGGAACAAGGACTAAACTATCGTGGAATACGTGGCACGGTAGAAAAAGGTGGTGTTATTCGTCCTGGTTATACCCTTTGGTTATTGACTCCTACAGGTGTTGATTAGTTTTTCTGAGGGGATTTTAAATTTGCTGCCACAAGTAAAATGGAGTGAACTACAACAATTTTATGTTCCCGCACTTCGATCCTATGATCCTCGTTATCATCAAGAACTTAGGATAGGGTGAAGCGACTTATTATTTTTGTTTAAGCACGAAATACTTCCCGCTGCCATGGTCGAGCGGAGTTCCAGTTTCCCGTAACAGCGATATCTCTAATTTGATCTTTGTTTAATAGAAGATGGCAGGGAAGAGAGAGTTTTTTTGCCAGAAGGTTTCGGTTGTCCGTTAGCTCTTTAATTTTTATTAGTTGTTGTGGCGTTAGTCGTTGACGTTTCTGAAAAGGAAGCATTTCTCCTTTTCCGTTGAGTGCATTTTTGACCAATGCAGTGATATGTTCGGCATTGTGCTTGACACGCGGATGTACTTGTGGAACTGTTTTCCAATCTCGAGGTGGATTTTGAATCCATTGTACTATTTGTTTGTTCGTAAACACCATGAAAACAGGTCGGTCAACTTCCTGGGCAATTCTTTTTCGTTCTTCAAAAAGAACATGGAGCATTGTTCGTTGCTGTGGAGTCATTGTTCTTACGCCAGGAAGATCGAGATGAGTTTGCTCGTGGTACGTAAAGTCTGTTTCTTGGAGTGAGTTGAGTTCTTGTTCAACCCAATTAGTTCGATTTGTCTCTTGAAGTTTTTGACAGAGAATATCTTTAAGGGGAAGCAGATATGCTGTGTCTTTGGCGGCGTAGGCAAGCATAGCGGAGGAAAGTGGACGTCTTGTCCAATCCACCATTTGAAAATGTTCATCTTTTATGATGTTAAGGTATTCTTTGAGTAGGGATCGTAAACCCACTTTTTCTTTTCCGAGAAAATTAGCAGCAAGTTGGGTATCAAAGAATGGTTTTGGAACACAATTATACTGATGTTTAAGAATCCGGAAATCGAATCCAACGTCGTGGAAGATTTTGAGAATAGATTGGTTGTTAAACGTATTCAGAAGAGGGGCAAGATCTTTAATGGCGAGAACGTCAACAATCCAATTTCGTGTTCTGGAAGAGATTTGAATAATTGAAATAAATGATCCGTAATGATGGAGATTGTTTTCACATTCTATATCAATAGCGAGCTCTTTTTCATTTACCCACGCTGTTGATTCTTTGAGAAGATCTTCTGGAGTTTGAATAAGCGTAAATGTGATCATAGGAGAATGAGGACAGTGGGGTATAAAAACATTTGTTGAGTTTAGAGGTCTTATTTCACAATTGCTTTAATTCTTCTCACGCCAGTAGCACACGCTTCTTCTTTGATAATTTTAAACGTGCCAATTTCTCCGGTCTGTTGGACGTGAGGTCCGCCGCAAAATTCTTT
>DUGB01000053.1 GCA_013331555.1 Candidatus Woesearchaeota archaeon | reverse complement strand
CACTCAGAAATTGTACTGTGCCCTAAGATGGTTAATTTTATTATATCTTTCTCTCTCATATAAATTATTCATTTCTCTCCGAGACGTTTCATCGGTTGGAAATAAAAGTCCGCTGGTAATACAAAAAGTTCTACCTAATTTTTCTATATCTGTATCATAATTTTTCACTAAAAACTGATCAACTGCTTCAATAACCGGATCGATTCTTATAGTATCAACTCTATCGTTATATTCCTGTGTTCGTCCTAATTTTCGGCGTATTGATCTTATACGTTTCTCTCCATGGAGATGAGCTTCAAGACACACGGTAGCAATTTCCCTCAAGTCTACTAATTCAATTAATGTTGGCTCGAAATCATAAAGATCTTTAAGATACTCACGAGCACCTTGTACAACTTCATAGACCGATTTGTAATATTCCATGTTGTTCTGATTTAGTTAATCATCGTGCTTATAATCTTTTAGTATTTAATTACTCAATAGTGGTATTTACAGAAAGATTTATAACTCGTCTTCTTAACTTAACCTCTTATGCCTTCCTCTATTATCTACGTCAACCCTGGTCATGGCAATGAACCTTATATCCTCGGTGGTTTAATTGCTCAGGGAGTCGCTAATCACATCGAAACGACTACTGGTCAAAGACCGAAGATTGTAATGCCTCTTTTGTATGGCGACCGTCAAAAAGCTATTCTTAAAGAATGGGGTGTCAAAGGTGTTCGTCTTGATACTAGTTTAGGGGGCATGTATCATCAACTCGTATTTGCAGACAATAACTTCTCGCGGCACTTAAAAACTACTCTTATTCAACAGCCAAGTATCCAAGAAGTAACTCGCCGATATTTGGAAAGAAAATATAGTGACATCACTCTCGAAGTTAACATTGCTTCTCGCATCTCTTCAGGCCAAAGAGCAGTGTTTGCCTTTCCCTGTTTGATTTCAGAACTAATGGAAAAGACGCTTGGTGAAAGAGTTCTCGCTGCTCAATTCGATCAGGAGCAACTTGAACAATTCTATCGAACGATGCAAGAAGTTGAAAGAAATTTTTGTTTAGCATTTATTCCTGCGTACCATACTTTTTCTTACGATTCTAATAGGACATCTAAACCAAACGAAGTTGCTACACCGCCATTGAAACCATTATCAGAACCAAATAACGATCCATTGCCACGAAATTCTGTCTACTGTATGTTTAGTGGCACTGGAAGCGAAGTTGCAGAACTAGAAAAGCGAGCCCAGAAACTACAACAAGAAGGAAATCATATCATTGTTCAACCCTGGGCGAATACAACTCAATTTGACAAACGTGATACGTGTGTTATTTCCAATAAAAATATAAAAAAAGTTCTCGGACGTGCCGGATGGGGAACAATTTGGCAATGTCAGCAAGCAGGAGCAGAATTTGAAGCCCTTCCATATTCTGTTGGTGATGATCCCGAAATGTACTTCAATGTTCGTACGCTTGCTGAAGTTCCAATGTTGGCTGCAACCCAACGTCAACGTGAATTGTTCACCTCAATGGATGGGATTACGTTTGTTGTTCAAAGAATTATTGCTGAGATGAGGTTTTAATCAACGTCTCATACACATTTAAATAACTCTCCATCGCTTTTTTCCAAGGAAATCTTTTCAATGGTTTCAGTTCATATTTTCCTTCGTTCACCATAATTATTCCCTCTGCCAATGCTTGAGCGTTCCGTGGCGGAACTAAAACATATTTTCCGCCAATAACTTCGGGGATTGAACCTACAGTTGTGGTTACCATTGGTTTTCCGACACTAACCCCTTCCAAAACATTGTATCCAAAACCTTCTGCGATTGATGGTACAACAAGACAATCTGCTGCGATAAGATAGTTTCCCAGTTGATCGTACGGTACAGCGGGGACCAAGATCACTGTTTCCTGAATGTTTAGATTTTCAATCATCTGCTGCAAAGCCCGATATTTTTGTGGATACTTATCAACACTGCTCAACATTAACAAAAGAGTAAACTGAGGAATTTTTTCCACAATTTTTGGCACCGCTTGGAGTAAATACTCAAACCCTTTGGACGGTCCTGGTCTTCCCCAAGAAAAGGCAGTAAATTTGTCAGCAAGATTATATTTATTTCTCACATCTGTCCCATCGAAATTCTTCTCATTCCAGAAATGACTATCAAATCCGTTATGTATTGTTATTGCTTTCCTCGGGTCAATTCCTATTTTTAAAAGATCATGTCGCGTTGCATCTGATACACAAACGTATTTGTCAAAAGGAAGCCAGTAGATCATCTTTTCTAAGCAATTGTGAATCCAACAACTGATGCGCCCAAAATCGGTTACTTTCCTCCATTTGTTGATCCAGACTTCATGGACGGTTAAAATAACGTTCTTCCCTCTTAATTTTGCTCCAATCCAGGCTGGCGGTGCTCCGTTAAAAGTCGTAGTCTGAATAACATCCGCCCAGCGTGCCCATTTCCACACCAATGGAATTGCCGCCAATGAAAAGAGGTAACGGGTATTAGCGCTCCTTACACGTATGACATTAACCCCATTAATTGTTTCTTTCTTTTTTGTTCCATGCAAACGTCTGGTTATCAATGTAACTTTGTGGCCTTGCTGAACAAATCCTTCTGCCAGATTCTTAAAAACAACTTCCGCTCCACCATAGTGGGGCAGATAATTTTCACACACAAACAGAATATTCATGAGTGTTCCCGGTGGTGTTCTTTTCGCAATTCATCACGTTCAGCTTGGTCGAGAGCAATTCTACTCACCACTGCTTCTACTTTTAAAGCCGTCTTTTTCGTCAGCGTATAATTATAGAACGAGAGGAAAGTCAAAAACAGAAAACCACAAATGATAAAGAAATCCAACGGGCGTTTTAAACTCAGAACGCGCTTCACCAGAAAATCAAGTCCGTTTGGGAATAGAGTCACAAATAACAACCCTCCCCATAAAACAATCCACACCGTTAATTCTAGAACTCCGAACTGCTTGCGTTTAAAATGCAGAAACGTAAAATAAATCATAAACAATCCAAAAATCAATCCCAGCAGTTGAATTCCTAACATTCTAATGCAGCCTCCACCATACCATCTTCATAACGATCTTGATTCCATCAATAACTGTCGTCCCTTTATATTTGTCTGCATAAATGGTTTGAATTGGAATCTCGGCATATTTTAATCTATGTTTTCCTGCCTTGGCAATCATTTCTGATTCCATTCCATAATCAGAAGACTCCCAGCGTATTGTAGGATATGTCTCTGCGGTAAACGCTCTATACCCTGATTGCGTATCCCGCAAAGAAATTCCATACAGAATGTGGGTTGATTTACTGATAAACCTGTTTCCAAACCGCAGGATGAACGGCATTGTTGTTGACAATTCTCGATAGCCAAAAACCAATCCAAACTCACTTAACTTCCCTAAAAACTCCGGGATTTTACTCGGATCATGCTGTCCATCCGCGTCGAGAACAACGAGAGCTTTCGCTCCTTTTTTAATTGCAAAATCACAGCCGTTTCGCAGTGCCGCCCCTTTTCCCAAGTTTGTAGAATGTCGAATCAGAATAACCTTGTGCTGTTTAGCAATCTCAGCGGTTCGATCTCGGCTGCCGTCATCAATAACAATAACATTGGGCACATATTTCTTCACTTCTTCGACAACTGCCCCGATATATTTCTCCTCATTATATGCCGGAATAACGACTACTATATCCATATCCCTGAAAGCCCAAAAATTGCTTTATAAAAATTATGCAATTAGTCGTTTAATAGGGTTGTTGAGGATTATTTGGTTAAATCTGAATTTTAAAGGGGCGAACTCTCTGGAAGTCTAAACTCTATTTCCATTTCTGTCAATCTATCAATCAATTTTTTAAAAATTTTATGAGTTTCCTCATGGTCGTGTATCAATATAACCTCCGCTGAATCAGACGCAATAAGAGATCCTCCTCGTTTTGGACTTTTATCTTTCAAATGATTAAAGACATCTTTAATAGAATTAATTTCTGAAAATTTTTCCCTATGTATTTCATATTCTCTAATATCAAAAGTCCAATAAGTATCAACCCTATTATCAAATTCATCCCACCAATCATAAGTAATCCCTCTAAGAATTTGTTTTTTATAACCTTTAGTTTCTAAGAATTTCTGAATCTTTTCTTTATTTTTCCCACCAGAATTGCCGTATGGAAACCTAAAACATTTTATCGTCCTTTCAATTCCTGCTTTTTTGTACGCTTTTTCTATAAAAGCATCTGTTTTGGTAATTTCAATTTTAATGTCTTTTAAGTTTAGTTCAGAGAACCTCTTATGACTATATGCATGATTACCAACAATAAAACCATTCTTGATGGCATAGACTACGTCTTTCATTCTCTTTTCTAAAAAATCTCCTCTACAAAAAAACACAGCAGGAATGGACTTTGATAATAAATAATCAACTTTCTCTTTCATTAACTTTGATGGAGAGTCATCAACAGTTAAATAAGCAATTTTCTTTCCCATAATACTAAAAGAGTTCGCCCCCTATTAAAAATTTGCCATTTTTCAAACTTTGTGCTCCTCACTGCGGTTGTGGTGCAAGAAATACGAAAACTATCATATTTCTGCACAGAAATGAAATCGCTGTTTCATTTCTTGTGCTCGGGTGGAAAACGGCGTTCCCCTAAGCTCACAGCAAACTATTTAAGCGAATCAGCATATCAACAAAAGATGGCAGAAAGGTACTACGTAGACACATCAATCTGGATGGATCTTCTGGAGGATAGAAAAGGTTTTAACGGCGAACTTTTAGGAGTTTATGCTCTCAAACTCTTCGCAATGATTAAAGCCAAAAACCATAAATTAGTCTTGTCCGACCTCCTAATCAGAGAATTAGAATCAAACTATTCAGTTGAAGAAATTAATGGGATGGTTCTTCCATTCAAAAAGATAATAGAAAAAGTCTTTGTAACCAAAGAACAGCGTGATGAAGCTAAGAAGATTGCAGAGGAAAGGAACTTGCCGCCCGGGGATGCACTTCATGCTATTATCGCCAAAGACAATAATTTTATTATGGTTACAAGAGACAAACATTTCAGAGAATTAGGGGACTTAACCCAACATTATAAACCAGAAGAAATTATATCAACTTCCTAGAAAGTTCCTCAAACGCTTTTACCCTTGTTTTTTCGTAACTATCCTCTGTTGTCTTTTTCTTAGCACTCCCCTTCAAATGAGCTAATTCCAGCATTGTCTTCCTAAGTCTAATTTCTTCAATTTTTTCTCTAAGAGCATTTCGTATAAACTCAGTTCTATTCTGGTACCCTTCATTTTTTACAATACTATCTATATCTTTCAGAAATACATCTTCCAATTTAACAGTTATCATGTCTGTTGCCATATTGCCATTGTATATACCCTGAATATATAAGCTTTTTGGAAACTAGTATGTGCATAGCTAAATAATTG
>DUGB01000054.1 GCA_013331555.1 Candidatus Woesearchaeota archaeon | reverse complement strand
GGAGAAAATGTCAAACATGAGTTACTATTACTTCCTCTTAAAAGCATATGCGTTTAAAGAAGCGAGTGTCGTTGTGCCGATTATAGAGCTAAGCACGATTATCGCCGTTGTTGGGGGGATGTTATTTCTCAACGAACGCAAGGATATGGTGAAAAAGATAATTGCAACAGTTATTGTTGTTGTTGGAACATTATTTATTTTCGGAATAATTCCGATCTGAGTTAAATCGAAATCCTCTTGAGTTCAATAGAAATTGCTTTGCGATTGACACGAATGTAGCGCGGACATTCTGTCCATTCTAATGATTTTTTTTGACAGTACTGGATAAGAGCATCTTTTTCTTTCTCCGTGTCATAGGCAATAACAACAACGGAGCCAAAGTGATCCGGATGGAGAATATTGTACTGCTGAAGGTCGTTGTTAATTTTCGCTTTTAGCTCTTTAAGATGTTGAATTCGTTCTGGTAATTCTTCCAACTTTTGATCAAGAAGAGGAAGAATTGATTGATCGGTGAGCGGAGTAATGTTATTTATTTGTTCACGAAGCTCTGGTGTTTTAAATGAAATAAATCCGCCTTTTCCAACATCGACTAACTTCCACTCGCCAAAACTACAAACCATCATATCTGCATAGCGGCCGTCACACAATTCTGTTCCAATGGATCCAGAAACATCCATGACAACAAGACAATGATGATGCTGGCAGAGTTTGTACATTTCTTCCATCGACTGTTCGGCGAAGTATCCGGCGGGGTTCTGGTACAAAAGAACAGCATAGTGGTTAGTAGAGAGCTTTTTCTCTAAATCTTTGAGAGAGATGATTGAGTCAGAGCATTGGACGATTGAATGTTCTCGTTTGAGCTTAAGGGGAATTGTTTTGTACGTCAACCAGCCGCCTTCTTCTGGAATCAAGATTTTTTTATGCAATGGAGTTATACGTAGAGCAGATTTGATGGCCGTATTACCGCGAGAGGTAAGAACTATTTCGGGATAGCCGGTGAGTTGAGAAAGTTTTTGAATGATGTGGTGTAATGGCATTAATTAAATATAAACGAGGGATATTTTTATATCTTCTGCCCTTAGCTCATAAAGAGACTTTAGTGTAAAAATGCTTATTTCAATAAAAATTAGGCTATCGCTAAATGAAACTCCGTAGGGTTGATAAATTCGGGGCGGATTCTTTCAACAGACAGAGAACTCGTATTCTCAGCATTTCTTACTTTAGTTTTAAGTTGGATATTTATTTGAATATATTTATCAGAGATAATAACTTCTATCTTTCCCGACACCATATCTTTTAAAAAGGCCTTAGGAACACCAAATGATTTTGAGGCGTTGATTAATTCTATTCCTTTAATATTATTTTCTTTATCTAAATCAAATATAAAATTGCCAATCTGAAATGAAGAATCATATTTTCTTTCTAGAGGCATCGCTACGAGAATGTCATCCTCGAAATTGTACAGTGCTTTAGCATTTTCACGTTTCATCTCTTCCTTCTCTCACTATAGCAGGGAAATAGTGTAACAAGCCTTAACCTCTTATCAGGTAAGATCTTTAAGATTATATTTAAATCTTTACGTTGTTCATAGAAAAACAAAATTTTATACAAATCTGTATCTTGTTCTAGGATTCCAAGAAGATCATTATTTATAAGTACTTCTCTAACAGAAGCAGGCTCTAAATTTCTGTCCCTACACTGATCTAAAAAGTGCTTTGATTCAACTATTTCTTTCTTTAGTCCTCTTTTGATTATTGATAGAGCTTCGCTAACATCCATAGAATTCATATCGTTTAAGAACATTATAAACTTTCTGTTAAACAATATAAGTAGTTTATCTCTTTCTATACCAACGTCCGTTCACACAGCGGGCGTCGTCCATTTCTGTACCGCTGCGAAAACAGATAGCATCGGCAGCACATTCATTCTGCCGACAACAGATGGCAAGAGGTGGATTTGAGGTTGACCACAAATCCTCTTTGACAGTGTAAGGACGACAACATTCTTGGTCACTGGAGCGAAGACGTTCGTTATATTCAGCACAGGCTAAGGGACGACATGCTCCACGCTCGCAACGATAAGGACATTCGTAGGTTACTGAAGCGGGAGTGTTATTCATAGAACAATACCATTCCTGGAGCTGAGTTGGGGAAAGACAACGATCGGTAAAAATCTGTGGAGTAAATCTTTTGAGGACATCATCCCAACGAGGATGACGTTGTATGGTAATTCTTCCAGATTGGTTATAGTTCAGACCTTCATCGGTATCCTGACACAACGGTTCATTATAGGGTTGGCAAACACCGTTAAGACAGCCTCCTTCGCAAAATACTGCCTGACGAACGGCAATACTGCGAGAATGTGGATACAATAAAGAAGTTTCATTAATGAGTTGACAGCTGAATTCATAGAGAACATCTTCATTGTAGCAATAATCATCAGCACGAAAATCTTCTTTATTGAATTGGCCTTCAATATAACCGCGGGTTAATGGATCATAACCTTGATCTCCACGATTACGACATTGTTCAACGTCTGTGTATTCAAAGCGTTGGGAGGCGGTGATGGAAAGACTAAAGAGAATGATACTAAAGAACAAAAGAAGAATAGACTTCTTCATACCACTGTAAAGTAGAATAAGAGTATTTATAGATTTGGAGGGTGGAAAAGGAATGTTAGAGGAGAGATATATTCCAATACGAATTTTTTAAACAACAAAGTATTTATATCGGAATAAAATTAATATGACCATGGATGAAAAATTATACGAACAGGCAACGAAGGCAGTACTTCAAAGACAAAAGAACGAACTGGCTGAAGAGATTAAGGATGAATACCACCTATTGAACTTTGAGTCGGAAAAAGTTGAAATGGATGCTCCAACGAGAAAGAGAGTAAAATTACTTCAGGCAAAATGCTCGAAATTATCTCCCATTCAAATATATGATCTCCAGCGCATTTCCAGTCAAGCTGAAATTTTAAAGAATTATCTGAAGACAGGAAGATATCATCAGAATGAACTAGAAGAATTGGGTTTATTTGTGAAGCGTAGACGGGAATTGTAGAAGGGAAAATGAGCATAATTTTAATTGTCTGAACCTCAAAGATATTTCAGACTCAGAGTTATATATACATTGGTTTAAATTCATTTTGTAATATTTACAATTTTTCCAGCACTTCCTGCGGTTTCTTCCCGGCGAAAAGAATGTCGTGCAAACCGCGTAAAAGAGGAACGTGAACGTTAAATTTTGCTTCCAGCTGCGGAATGAGTTTGGCCGTGGTAACACCTTCGGCAACCATTTTCATTTCGGCTAAAATTTGATCAAGAGTTTGACCGCGACCAAGATGTTCACCCACATGACGATTGCGAGAATGTTTACTCATGCAGGTTACAATGACATCACCCATCCCTGCAAGACCATAAAATGTTTCTTGGTCAGCGCCCCAGGCTCGGCCAATCGTGGTTATTTCTTGTAATCCTTTCGTCATGATGTAGGCTTTGGCGTTGTCGCCTAATCCCAATCCATCACAAATGCCGATGAAGATGGCGAGAATATTTTTCAGCGCAGCACTGACTTGTACACCAATAATGTCGTTGCTCATTTCAACTTTAAATTGTGGATGTTGGAATAATGAACAAAGATGTCTTTTCTCACCAGTTCCAGCTAAAACAATGCCGCTTAACATGCCCAAACCTACTTCTTCAGCATGAGTTGGGCCATAGAGACAATAAACTGAACCAGAGGTATATTTTTGAGCAATGTCGCTGAGTAATTGCGGTCCGGGAGCAAAGCCTTTAGAACAAATGATAATATTTTGGTTCTGAATAAGAGATGCAGCAGTGTGTAATGTTGATTCTACTTTATCAGAAGGAACAACAACAAGAATAAGAGTACTCTGCGGTAGAACTTCTTGGAGTTGATGAGAAACAGTAATGAGTGAAGATAATTCAACGTCAGGAAGAAGCGGACAGCGACGGAGCTGCTGCATTTCCGTTGCTTGCTTTTCAAAAAACTCCCACACTTTGACTGGATGGCCGTTTGATGCGAGACGAACAGCTAAAGCGGTACCCCAGCTTCCTCCACCAAGAATCGCAATGCGTTCAGTCATAACAATGAGAGGATAAAGAAGAGTATAAAAAAATTATGCATCTGCAGCGATATCTTCAATGCGCGGTTGAACAGAATTTTTATAATCACGGGTTTGCATTTTAATGGATGTTGTTAATGATCCGGCGTTGAACGCCATCCATTCTTCTTGAAAGAGTCGTTGATCAACGATCATGGGAATATTAAGAAGAAAACCAAATGGCGGAACTGCGCCTTTTGTACAGCTGGTCTGAGTTAACAGTTCTTCCGGGGTAGCAAAGCGAAGATTCTTGGTGTTCAAAATTGATTTAGTTTTTTTTGTGTCCAGTTGAAGATGGGCAGGAAGAATGGCAAGAACAAACTCATCTTTCCCTTTGAGAAGAAGAGCTTTTGCACCAATTTTAATATTTTCACCACGCGCACGAGCAGAGTCTTCTGATGTAGTCGCAGGAAGATGTTCTTTAACAGTGTATTGAATGGAATGTTGATTGAGAAACGAACAGATTTTTTGCGTAAGAGAGGAGTTGTTCATCGTTGTTGGAGTTCACTTTGTAAAATAAATGAAAACTGAAGTGCTTTCTCTAATAAAGATATTGTTTTAATTGTTACTCGATTAACTTCGCAATCAGAGATAATATTTTCTTTATGGCCACGGCTGAGAATAATATCTTCACAAGAAGTAGCGCATTTGCCGATATAATAAAGAGTATCCTCTTGACGACGTTTGGCTCGGGCATATAATGCTGCAGAGAGATATGCTTGGGCGGCAAGAAAAAGATAGTTATGATTCAATGAATCTAATCTGGAAGCTATTTTGTCAGCTTTTTCAAAGAAATCAGCAGAAAGACAGTAGTCATCACAAACATCATGTTCGCCAGTTCCTCGCTTGCCCGATTCAAAATAGTGTCTGCCGCGTTCAACTAGACATTCTAAATGAGGATCCATTGTTTATTTTATTTTGAATTCTTAATGATAATTAAAAAAATTACCCTAAATTATAAATCTTGTGTATTTTATTATTTGTAAGTAGTTAAAGATATATACAACATCAACATTTAAAAAGCACAAAAGAGACCTTCTTGGTATGCTTAAGCCTACGGAAATTGCTTTTGTTCGAGAAACACTGGAACAGGCTAAAAACCCGCTCTTTTTCTATGATGGCGATGCTGACGGTTTAGCTTCATTTTTGCTCTTATATCGCTTCTGTAAAGAAGGGCGAGGAAGTATGGTGGAAAAGTCGAATCAATTTGAAGCACAAATGCTTCGGAAGATAGAGGAACACCAGCCCGATGTTGTATTCTTGTTAGATATTCCGGTGATCAGCCAAGAATTTGCAAATAACGTCAAAAGACCACTATTTTGGATTGATCATCATCAACCAATTCGATTAGAGCACGTTCATTATTATAATCCACGTTTAGATGATCCTGAAGCCTATGTTCCAACAACACGAATGGCGTATCAAATTACGACACGAGAAGAAGATGAATGGATTGCCGCTATTGGCTGTTTAGCAGATTGGTATCTGCCGGATTTCATTACGCAATTTCAACAGCAGTATCCGCATCTGCTTGAGGAAAAGAGTGATTTAACGAAAGCAATCTATGAACAACCGATTGGAATACTGGTGAAAATGTTTTTCTTTTTATTGAAAGGAAAACAAGTTGATGTGAAAGCATGCATCAAAATTTTGACGAGAATCACATCACCAGATGAAATTCTGAAACAAACAACTGCTCAAGGCAAGTTTCTCTTAAAGCGGTTCCAGTATATTAATGAAAAATATCTCGCTCTCTTGCTGGAGGCGAAGAAGAGTGTCACTCGATCACGACTGGTGGTGTTTTATTATACGGAAAATCAATGGTCATTTACATCAAATCTAGCGAATGAATTAATGGCACTCTATCCGGAAAAAGTGATTTTAATCTGCCGAAGGAAGTCAGGAGAGGTTAAGTGCAGTTTGCGGGGAAAATTGCCGATTGAACCGATCCTTCAAAAGTCTTTGGTAGGGATTAAAGGGCATGGTGGAGGACATCAACATGCCTGCGGTGCCGTCGTAAAAGAAGACGATTGGGAACGGTTTTTGGAGAATTTCAAACAGGAAATTAAAACCGCCGTACGTGCGGAGGCAAAAGTATGATTCCAGAGTGGGTTCTGATACTTATTGGACTTGGTGGAGGACTGATTGGTGGGATCATTCTTTATTTTCTGAGTACAGAGGAATCAAAAACGGGAAAGCAGTATTTCTTGTCAATACAAATCATGGTGTTTAGTATTATGATAGTAGTAGGAATATTTTCTCTTGCTAGTCAAAGTAAATATTGGTTGTTGGTAGGAAGTATTGTTATTGGATTAATCACCTTGATACTTCATTGGAATTATACCCAGTGGTGGACTGGATTGCTGATGCTGGTGTTCGGAGCAGGGTATATGGTGTTATTCCAAGATGAGACAATACGGATGAGTATAGTATCACTGCTGTTCATTCTGGGATTACCGACAGGAACGTTATTGATGGTTGAACATGATAATAAAAAACAAAAAAAAAGATCTCGCTAGAGAACTCCCGGTTGATCTGGAAGCAGCAATTAAAGAAAAAGTTATTCCTGCTTTAGAAGAGACAATGGAAAAGAGTTTAGGAATCCGGATTCCACAAATCGAAACCGACATTACAGATCAGTTGAAGAAGCCGCAATTAGAGATGTATGTTCCCCGGGATGCACGTTTTGAAGAAGCAAAAAAAATATTTCGTAATGAGTTTTTGAAGACGGAACTAAAAATTCATCTGGGAAATGTATCGCAGTTGGCAAAAACACTAGGGTTAGATCGACGAAGTGTGCATCGGGCAATTAAAGAATCGGAAATTGATATGGAGGAAATTCGCGGGCAGGATTTTTCGGCAGAACAGTATCAACAAGGAATAATTCATCAGATGATTAAAACGACATTAGATCAATACAAAGACATTTTCCAACCGCAGAAAATGGAGAAAATCTATGAAGAAGTACCTTCACTGTCTAGAACAATTGCACAAATCTTGCCACACCAGGACTGGGAGTTAAAAGATGCTGAACAAGAATTTGAACGACAGTTTTTACTGCGGGTGCTGGAAGAGAATGAATTTAATGTCCTCAAAACAGCAACAAAGATTGGATTACGAGCGGAGACATTGCACCGGAAGATCAAGAAGTTAAGATTGAAAGGGTAATCTATCTTGATCATTAAATATGATACTGCTTAAGTCTTCGATAAAATGTTGCACGAGGAAGACCTAATTTTTCCATTGCTCGTGTATGATCGTTATCACACTTATCCAATGCAGTTAAGATCATTCCTTTCTCCACCGCTTCAGTTACAGCAGTGACATTTTCACCACGTCGGATCAAGCGTTCAATCTCAGGGTCAAGTATGGCAATGTCGCTTTGTCTAGGGCGGTATCCTTGTTTTGGTAAACAGTTTTGAAGTTCTGTGTCGGTAATTTCACCATCATTTAAAACAGTAAAACGTTCAATAGTGTTCTGTAATTCACGGACATTTCCCGGCCAGAGATAGTGACACGTTGCTCTTTCGAGAGCATCCATTGAAAAAGTGATTGGATCACGCTGCATTTCCTGGGCATATTTCCGAATGAAATATCCAATAAGTAAAGGAATGTCTTCTTGGCGCTCACGAAGAGGAGGCATAGAAATAGAAACAACATTGATGCGATAATATAAGTCCTCTCGGAATTCACCGCGCTTAACTGCTTCTTCAATATTAGCGTTAGTTGCGGTGATAAGATTGGCATCAAAGGGAACCGCTCTTGTTGCGCCAACGGGTTTTACTTCTCTTTCTTGAAGTGCACGAAGAAGTTTGACTTGAGCAGCTAGAGGAAGATTGCCAATTTCATCAAGAAAGATAGTTCCTCCGTTCGCTTGGACGAAGACACCGGAACGATCTTTTACCGCGCCAGTGAAGGAACCACGAACATGACCAAATAACTCCGATTCAACAAGATCATGTGGAATGGAGGAACAATCAAGAGAAACAAAAGGATGACTTCGGCGAGAACCATAGTTATGAATCGCTTTAGTAACAAGTTCTTTTCCGGTTCCATTTTCTCCTGTAACTTATCTTTGACTTCTTAGCT
>DUGB01000081.1 GCA_013331555.1 Candidatus Woesearchaeota archaeon | reverse complement strand
TTTGTCCGCGCGGAGGAGGGGTCTGGGGAGGAATCCGCGCGGGCTTCTGAATTTTTTGGCGAAGGCTAGATAAAAAACAAAACCAGTGTTTTTTATCTGAATTTAGTTTCTCCTGTGGATAACTAAACAAGGGAAAAAGAACCTCGTAAAGTGTTGATTTTGAAGGGCAATTCGTGTGTACGCAGAATATTAGAATACATATCCCGTTGTTTGAAAAGCTGTTCAAAAAAACAATTATAGGATACAATTTCTGTATGGGTACAAATGAACGAAAAACCGAAGACATCGTTAGGAATATTTTGAAAGAAAATAAAAAAGTTTTTGATTCCGAAACGGGGCAAGCAGTTCATATAGAAGAACAAAAATCTGACAACATTCGGATAGATAAACTTCTCCAACACGCTTCCAAAAAAGGAGGCGGAGTTGGAAGACCAGAATTTATTATTAGCTTTTCAAACAACGATATTTTGTTGGTTATAGAGTGTAAGGCAAACAACAATTTTCATAAAAGTAAAACTCTAAACAAGTATGCAGATTATGCTGTTGACGGGGCATTACTATACGCCTCCTTTTTATCAAAAGAGTTTACCGTTTTTGCAATAGGTGTATCCGGAGAAAATGCAAAGGAAATGAAAATCGATACATTTCTTCAAGTAAAAGGAGAAAAGACCGCTAGAGATTTACAGATACAGAAATTGTACTCATTCGCAGACTACCTTGATCTTCTTAAAAAAGACAAAGTTAAAGAGCAAACCGATTCGTTAGAGTTGATGAAATACTCCAAGACGCTAAACCAACATTTGAGAGATGATTTTGAGTTTGAAGAAAACCATCGCCCATTGATTGTTAGTGGTATTTTGTTAGCTCTTGAAGACGAAAGTTTTTCTTCTTCCTATGTGAAAAAACAAAGACCGATTGACATCGCTGATTTTTTACTGACAACAATCAAAGAAAGATTGGAGCATGACAATATCGGAGAAAAGAAAAGAGATACTATTGTGCAGACTTATGACTTCATGCGTACCAATACAAAGATTATCAATGAGACAAACAAAGATGGAACTCCCAACACGCTTCTAAAAGATTTGGTGAGAGAAATAGAAGAAAATGTCCGCCCATTTTTGCAGGTGTACAAGCAGTATGACGCTATCGGTTTGTTTTATAATGAATTTTTGAGGTACGCAAATGGCGATGGCGGGCTAGGGATTGTTCTTACACCAAAACACATCACAGAATTATTTACTGACCTAGCAGAAATAAATAAAGATAGCGTAGTTATTGATAATTGCTGTGGTACTGGCGGTTTTTTAATTAGTGCCATGAAAAGAATGGAGGACGAGGCAAAGGGTGATAAAGAAAAAATAAAAAATATCCACACAAATCAACTGATCGGTATTGAGAACAATTCAAAGATGTTCTGCCTCGCATGTTCTAATATGATGCTTCGTGGCGATGGTAAATCAAACATCTATCAGCAAGATTGTTTTCAAGTAGATGAAAAGGAGATAAAAAAATTCAAACCCACTATCGCACTTCTTAATCCTCCCTACTCAAAAGAAAATGGACATAAAGAGTTAGAATTTGTTTGGAACGCATTGTCGTTTTTAGAGCCTCACGGGACTTGTGTAGCGATTGTCCCTCAAAGTTGTGCCATGAATACGAAAAAGGGCAATCTGAATGTTAAGGAAAGAATACTTAAATCCCACACATTAAAAGCCGTAATGAGTATGCCAGACAAACTTTTTGATGACAGCGAAAAAAGTTCTGTAACCTGCATTATGATTTTTGAAGCCCATAAACCCCATAGCGATACTACCAAAACATGGTTTGGATATTGGAAGGAAGACGGTTTTAAGAAAAAAAGACCTTATGGAAGAATTGACTACGATTTGGTATATCAAAAAGAAATAAAAGATTTCTGGCTCGATAGTTATCGCAACAAAAAAGAGATTAAGGGTTTTTCTGTACTACAGCATGTTAATTCAGAAAATGAATGGCTAGTTGAAGCATATCTCAAAACAGATTTTGAAGAACTGAAAGATTTGGATTTTATAAATACAATAAAAGAGTATACGACCTTTCTTTACTTTAACGAGCTGACCGACAAGGTTTCTAGCGAAAGTTATAACGGTAAAAAGTTAGAATTGGATTTTAGTAAATGGAAGCCAACAACATTGGGCTGGAATGAAGAAACTCAAGAAGGATTGTTTGAAGTCAAGGGTTCTAAAACAACGAGTAAAAATATTTTAGATAAAAAGAATGTTAGCGGAGAAAGAAAGTATCCATATCTCACCACACAGGCAACCAATAATGGTGCAAGAGTTTTTTATGATATTTTTACTGACGAGGGAAATATCCTAACCATTGATAGTGCTGTTACCGGCTATTGTGCTTATCAGCCGTTAAACTTTACCGCAAGCGATCATGTTGAAAAACTCTTGCCGAAGTTTAGTCTAAATGTTTTTATAGGAGCGTTTTTAACAACACTTATTAACATGGAGCAAAAGAAAATATCCTATGGAAGAAAATTCAATCAAGACAGAATACGAGAGTCGGTCATCAAACTTCCATTCAAAGACGGAAAAATAGATTGGGATTTTATTGAGAACTATATAAAAGGGTTGTCCTATTCAAAATATCTCGAAATAAAATAACAATTAGGAATTTGCTGATTTAGAAGCCTTCGCCAAAAAATTCAGAAGCCCGCGCGGATTCCTCCCCAGACCCCTCCTCCGCGCGGACAAA
>DUGB01000080.1 GCA_013331555.1 Candidatus Woesearchaeota archaeon | reverse complement strand
TTCAATCAAACGCCGTAAGGGACGCGCACCAAAGATCGGATTAAATCCTTTCTCGACTAAGTAATTAATCACGTCCGTTTTCATGTCCAAGGACAAATCAAACTGGTTCAGTAAGTTTTGTACGCGTGTTAACTCTTTTTGTACAATTTGCTGAGCCATGTCCCTATCTACCGGGTTAAACACAACCACAGAATCTATCCGATTTAACACTTCCGGACGGAAAAATAAAAATACTTTTTCATTGATTTGTTTCTTGGCATTTACCGTCAGTCCCCCTTCGGCAAGAATGATTTCTGATCCTAAATTTGACGTCATAATGATAATCGCCGATGAAAAATCTACGACTCTTCCCCGTCCATCGGTCAACCTGCCATCGTCGAATATCTGGAGAAATAAATTAAATACTTGGGGATGTGCTTTTTCTATTTCATCAAAGATGAATAACAGAGTACGGGCGTCTCCGCACCGCTTCGGTCAGTTGTCCCCCTTCTTCGTATCCGACGTATCCCGGAGGCGCACCAATGAGGCGCCTGATTTCACTGTCCCGGCCGATGACGGGGTCAAGCTTTTTATTTCGTGCTTGTTCGGTGAGATTGATCGTATAGGCTTTGAGCGGATTTTTCTCTTCCTCAGGTGGCTGGTATTGAATATCCATGAAATGCGATTAAACAATGCGTCATCTCGAGTAAACGAAGTGAATCGAGAGATCTCTTGTATTCAAGTAAATAAGCGGGTACAAGATTCTTCGACTTCGCTCGGAATGACTATATAACAATTATCTTACCATATTTGGCACTTATATCAAGCAAGTGCTAAGTATATGTTATAAGCCCTATAGTATTGACTTCTTTATTCATTTTGATATACTACAGGTTATGTTAAATCTAGAATCTCCTATGTCTCGAAGACAATTCTTGCAGCTATCTGCATCTGTGGCAGTAGGTACGGCTCTTTCAGCATGTAGTGCTAGTGGCAACAAGGGAGACGGACAATCAGCACCAGCTGAACAAGCCCCCGCATCCGCTCCTACGGCAACCATGCCTCAAGCATGGGAAAGGAAATTTTGTGCGTCGATGACTGTTGAAAAGGACGATAGCATGTTGGGTCTCGCAAATAAAGCGCGTGAAAAATATCCGGAATTATCAAACTTATCAGAAAATGACGTCTCAAGCTCTATGCACATAGAAAACACCCATATTCCTGACTGGAACAAAATAAAACCGGGAGACATTCTTAAGTTTTGTGACTATGAAAACGAGTAGCTAACGTTATTGTTGAGGCTGGCCTTCACCTTGCATTACTTGAGAACCGATAAGAAATGCAAGAAATCCAATCATAAGAGCCGAATTCACCGCAATTCCTTTTATTTTTTCTTTCTGTATATTCTTTTCAAAGATTTCGCGATATTCTTTCAGCTTCTCACCATTTTCTCGCACAAACCTTCTCATCTGACGAAACCTACTAGACTCTTCCCTATCTTTAAAAAGTCCTCGCGTTTCATCTGCTAGACCAATCCGATCAAGACCTTTCAGTTCATCAAATGCTTCGAGCATTTCTTGTTCGCCATTTAATAGCGCTGCATCTGCTTGTAACTCTTCGAGCAACTGGGCATTTTGATCCGCCTCCTGCTTTTTATGTTCTTCTTCGATCATTGTTTGTATACTGTAAAGGTCACGATAATTATCTCGATGGTACAACCGGAGCACTAGCTCGTCGGTAATCTCGGATCCTTCCGCCAGTTCGCCATAATACCGTTTAATTTGTCCAATAACATAGCGCTGTTGTCCTTCGGTTTTACAAAACTGCACGCCATCTTTATCTGCTTCGAGATATGCCTTCATGCTTTTATAATATTCATGTCCATCTTCTAGAATTTCTTTCTTCCGTACCTCTTTGGGGTCTTCCTGTTCTAAAGATTCAGCTGGTTCATCTGGAGATTCAGGTTTTGCGCTAAGCGTTTCATCGTAATTAGTATATGTAGTATTTTGTATATCTGATATGAAAAGAGCAGTGCCTTTTCCTCTTTCTTCTTGCAGCCAACGCGTATAGTCTTGATAGGTAAGAGTGTGTTGTGTTCCATCTACGCCCGTTACTTTCGCTGCGAAATTATTAACTAAGTTGTTAAAGTGTATCTCTGCATCGGGATGATGTTCTTTATCTTGAGCAAGTGTTTCAAGCTGTTGTAACTGTCTAAAATTAAGCTGTGTTGCATCATGAGGAGTATCTTCTGGTTTATCCCCTGCAAGTCTATAAGTCATTGTTGGTTTGTCAAGCTTGGTTCCTTCCTGAAAAATCTCATTGTACTGAGAAAGCATTTCAGGATCCTGTATGACCCCTTGCTCGAGCAATTGTTTCACATACATCGCTGCCTCATTTTCCTGATTGATGAGAGGCAGTTCCTGAGAAGCTGGTGCCTCCAAATTAATTCCTTCACTTGTTTCACTCATAGTATGATGATACCGAGTCTTGCGCCTGTTTGCAACTATTGCTATGATGAGAGGT
>DUGB01000122.1 GCA_013331555.1 Candidatus Woesearchaeota archaeon | reverse complement strand
AAAGCTAAGAAGTCAAAGATAAGACCTTATTCAGAAGAAGATGAAGCGGACACAAGAAGAATTTGTAACAATTATGCATCAACTTCATCAAGTCATTACTGTTGTACCTCAGGAAGAATATGTAACGTACATGGAAATGGCGGAAAAAATTTCACCAGATGATAAAGACGTTATGTATTTTGCTTTAGCGTTAAAAATGAACTGTGGAATCTGGTCAAATGATAGTATGCTTAGAGAACAAGACAAAGTTACCATTTGCAATACAAAAGAATTGTTAGATCTGCTGAAGAGATGAAAATCTTTGGTTAACATTATGTTGAGAACTTTGCAAAGTCCTCTGTTGGTTTCTTACAAACGTTGCCAGTCCTTCAATGTGGACTAAAGATGTTTTTTTCTGGAGATATTCACGGAGAGTGTTGTCAATTTTGATGCCATGCTGGCTGCAGAGTGATTTCAATTTTTTGTAGTAGTGTTGTCCTTCTTTGTCAAAATCAGTGAGAATGGCAACTTTCTTTCCATTAATTATGTCTAAAATCTTGAATAAAGGTGTGGAAAGAGTAAGAATATTGTTCAAACCAAGTTTTTGAAGTGCGTGTTTGTCATTTTTCCCTTCAACAATAACTAAAGTATTAGATTGTTGAAGTTTGGTTAGATGGATAAAAAAGTATCATTTAGTTGATTCATAGCTTCTTTTTATCCCTAAACATTTTTATACCTTTCTTTTATTCTGAAGTATATGACTATTGGTGATCTTGGTTTGCGTTGCGGTATTGAAATTCATCAACAACTGGAAGGAAGAAAGCTGTTCTGTTCTTGTCCTACTTATCTTCGAGATGACCAACCGCAATTTGAAATTGAACGAAAGATGCGTGCCGGTGCTGGTGAAGCGGGAAATATTGATATTGCGGCTCAAGAAGAACAACGACGCGATCGAACATTCGTTTACCAAGGGTATAATGACACAACGTGTTTGGTGGAAACTGATAGTGAGCCGCCTCATCCGATTAATAATAATGCTTTGCAAACAGCATTACAATTTTGTGCTTTGGTGGAAGCAAGAGTATTTCCTTACGCGCAAGTCATGCGTAAGACGATTGCCAATGGCAGTGCAACGTCAGGTTTTCAACGTACAGTATTAGTTGGGGTTAATGGAAAAATTAAAACTGGAGAAGGAGATATTGGATTAGAAGGAATTAATCTTGAAGAGGATGCTGCCCGGGAAATCGATGATTCCAATGTTAAAGATAAGACTATTTTTCGTCTTGATCGGTTGGGAATTCCTCTTATTGAGGTATCGACAGCGCCTCAAATTACATCACCACAGCAATGTCACGATGTGGCGAAAAAACTAGGATTGCTGTTGCGTTCATTACCTGGTGTTAAACGTGGTTTAGGAACAATTAGGCAGGATGTGAATGTTTCTATTAAAGGCGGGACGAGAATTGAAATTAAAGGTGCGCAGGATTTGAAAATGCTTCCCCAGCTTGTTGAGATGGAAGCGAAACGGCAGTTTGAATTGATTAAATTACAGTCAGAGTTGCAAGGAAAAAAAACATTTGGATTGAATGTTGTTGATTTTACTTCTTTTGTTGTCAAAAGTGAATCCAAGATTGTTCAAAGTACGTTGACGCAAGGTGGCAAAGCGTTAGGTATGATTTGTCCATGTTTTAAAGGAATCTTTGGACGAGAGCTCGTTTCTGGTTATCGTGTTGGGACAGAATGTGCGGGAAGGGTTAAGATTAAAACAGGACTTAAAGGTATTTTTCATTCTGATGAATTGCCAAATTATGGTATTACTAATGAGATTGTGAACGAGATTAGAATGAAATTGGGATGCCGAGATAATGATGCGTTTGTTTTGGTTGTGGCATCTGAAGCAAAAGCACGTTTAGCGCTTGAAGCAGTTTATGAACGTTTACTCGAGTTATGGAAAGGTGTGCCTAAAGAGGTTAGAAAAGCTAATGCAGATGGCACAACAGCGTATTTACGTCCAATTCCTGGCGCAGCACGAATGTATCCCGAAACGGATGTATCACTATTAGCACTATCATTGAAAGGAATTGTGTTGCCAGAAACATTAGAACAAAAAATGTTGCGCTATCATGCGCAGTTTGGATTGAGTAAAGATTTAGCTGAATTCGTTGCTAAGTCAGATTATGTTGATTTTTTTGAGAATTTGGTGCAGTGTTATCCCAGTCAAAAACCCGCGTTTATTGCTGAAACACTTGTTTCAACACCACTTGATTTAAAACGTCAATTTGGGGTTGATCTCGAGAAATTGACAGAAGAACATTTTAGAACATTTTTTTCTCTCCTTACTCAAGGAAAAATTCACAAAGATATTGCGGTTGATGTTCTGATTGACATGGCTCGAGGGACATTTACTCTTGATCACTATACTACTCTTGGAACGGAAAAGATTCATAGTTTGTTACAAGAGATTGTGGCTCAGAATAAAGGAGCGCCGTTTTCAGCATTGATGGGTTTAGCAATGAAGAAACTTGCTGGGAAAGCGAGTGGCCAGGTTATTGCTGAGGAATTGAAGCGGATGATGGAACAAGGGCATCCGTGATGAAACAGAACGTTTTTGTTCGTGTTTTTGCTATTGTGATGATGATTTTATTTATTTTGTTGACAGCATACCACATAGTTCTTCTCTTGACTCCATTAACAGATAAACAACAGCAGGTTTTTGACTTTTTGAGACGGGATTCATCGCATTTGAATTTAAGTTTAACAATACAAGAAGCTGGTCACTTAATGGATGTTCGTTTTTTGATGGGTAATGTAACATCTGGATGGTTTTTATTAATAATTATTACGGGAATTATGTTCTGGCGATTGAGAAAGCAGAAAGAAATGATTATGAAACTCTTTTATTGGAGTGGTCTTACGATTGTTGTTCTTAATGTTGTATTGTTGTTCAGTGGATTATTTTTTTTTGAACAGTTGTTTGTTGGTTTTCATCTGCTTTTTTTTCCGCAAGGGAATTGGCAATTTCCGATTGATTCTCTGTTGATCCAAACATTTCCCGCTTCTTTTTTTCTGGTGTTTGCATTATGGCTGTTTTTATTCAATGTAGTTATTGGGATTGGACTGTTTTTAATCGGCTGGCGGGTGNNAATCGGCTGGCGGATGAAAAAAAGTCATTAATTTTATAAATTACTACTTTAACGTTGTAATGATGGAACTATATGATATTAAAGGATGTAGATTAGTTCATTTTCCAGCCATAATTGATATCGTTTCAGAAAGTGTAGAAAGAAGACATCTTGATCATCCAATTCCTGTTGAAAATCAGGGTACGATATTCTCAATTTTAGCAGAGTATTTACCTGAATACCTAAACTCTACTCACTTCTTGGTTCAACAGGGATTAGAACGTCAGGATTTGTTTCCTTGGGAACAGCTGCAAATAAGTGCTGTTGAAAGAATGGAACATGGAACATATACCCTTGATGTGATGTTTCGTTCTCAGTTTAGTCAACTCAATCCATTTTTTGATGAAGATGGATTACCTTCTCGTTGGGGTCAACGAAGTGGTGTTATTCTACGGGGGACATATGCAGCTTTTGATGACCCTGATCTTAGTTTGCCGGCATTAAGCGGGCAGCTCTTAGATTATTATCAACGGGCAATGAAATTAGTTTTAGATGCTTTATGTACTAAAAAATCAACTGTTGAACCAGCGGATCTTCATTGTTCTCCTCATTGTGGTCCAACGCAGTATTCCCACAATGGGCAAGTTGCAGTTGTGGTTCGTAATCTGGCGGGAGACAGACGAAAAAATATTGACCAAGAAGTTTTTCCATTTTTAGACTGGCTCTGTCGGAAAAGAGTTGGAAAAGATGTTCGGACAGCAGCTTTACTTATTACTGCTGCTTGTATGTCGTATGACTTACAACGTAATGTTAAAGCAGCACAAGATCAAAAAGTAATGAAGATTGGAGATATTCGACCTATCCTGAGTGGTCT
>DUGB01000049.1 GCA_013331555.1 Candidatus Woesearchaeota archaeon | reverse complement strand
GCTAAGAAGTCAAAGATAAGTAAAACGTTTCTTTTACGATAAGAATGGTACGATTAGAACTATTGCTTGGAGCGTTACTAGTTATAAATACCTCTGAAGGATCTCTTCCATCTTGTGATGCTCAAGCAGAAGAGCGTTTTTCGCAACAATATTTTAATGCGATCAGACAAAGGTGAGATTGCCTTAGTTCAACAACTTTCTGCAACTGAGCCCACTCTTTTAGGGAGTGTTGATAACAGAGGTAATAATCCACTTTATGCTGCTGTCCAAAGTGGACAAGAGCGATTGGTGGATTATTTTGTTCGTAAGAACGTTCTCCTCGTTTCAATGAATCCAATCACACAAAGTGTAAAAGAAAGGATGAATGGGAAATCATGGAAAGAAAACTTTCCAGTGCCTCTTGAAAAATTACGATACGTTCGGTTCGTTCATTTGGGATTTGATGACAAACGTCACCTTGGAGAATTAGTTGTCAGTGAAAAAGCAGTTTCAGATATGGTTGAAATTCTAGCTGATCTTTATCATGCCAAGTATCCTATTGAGAAAGCCGTGTTAGTTGATAACTATGAGGGAGATGATGAACGTTCAATGGATGATAACAATACTTCGGCGTTTAATTGCCGAAGAATGACGGGTGGGAGAAGATGGTCCAAACACAGTTTTGGAAAGGCTGTTGATATCAATCCAACAATAAATCATTATGTCAAAGGAAGAATTGTCTCACCACCTTCAGGAAGAGCGTACTTGAAAAGAGATCCTACTGTAAAAGGTCTTATAACGAAAAGCGATGCTGTCTACAATGCTTTTACTAGTAAGGGATGGAAATGGGGCGGCGATTGGCGCAGCCCAAAAGATTATCAACACTTTGAATTGCCTTGAGAATAAAAATATTTATAACACCGACTTTTTTAGAATAACAGATGTTTTCAACTATTTCTAAGGAAATTAAAGAAGTTTTAGCTTCTTTTCCCTTAACAGATACGCTGATTATTAATGGAGAAAAAGTTCGAATTCGGCAAGAACAATTTATTCCTATAACCGCTTCAACAGAAGATAAACCAATTGCGTTTGTTGATGGCGGGCAAGCTGAAATAATCTCTGCAGGAAATTTCTCTTTGCACCTCATCCGTACCTATGCGGTTGTTTTTTGTGGGTTGAAGAAAGTAAAAGAATATCGAAACGAGTTCTATTTATTTACGAAAGCACGATGGATGGAAAATGATATTTTTTACGAGAGCCGTATTTTTTCTTTGCACCCAAAGATCATTGATGAACATGATTTGTTGATTGCGTCTCATGATGCTGCAATTCGTAGTGGAACAGAACGGGCGCCAATAACAAAAGTAGCAAATATGGCTAGACGATTTGCAGAACTTGCTCTCGCTGCAACAATTGAGGCAGAACAGCTTGTTTTAGATGGGACTTTGGAGAAGACATTCCCGCATGAAGAAAAATATCTAGAACGACTTCCAAAAAACACGTCAGCAGTGGCAAAAACGTCAGCATTATTCACCATTGGAGGTAATTCACCGCAAGTAGTGTTGAATAAGATTAGTCCAGAAGGGTGCTGGAGTTATACTGCAACGGAAAGGACTTCTTTCGTTAAACTTCATCCGCGTTCAGGCCACATATTTCGGTTTGAGGGAGATAAGAATGTTCTAGGTTCTTTGGTAAGCAATAGCAATGATGCATTATTCTTAGGATACCCTTATGGACTTATTTTTGCAGACGCACAAGCACGAGTGAGCAATGAGGAGAAAAAGTCGCTGGCAATGCGTTTTCTGTTAGACAAAGGAAATAAAGAAATCGCAGCATATTTACAATCGATGAATGCACATGAGATTTTGGATAGAATGTCATTCTAAATGAATGCCTGTATGTTCGGAGAACCAATTTACAATTTTAGCACATCCTTCTCTTCTAAAAACAAGTTCTATACCACTACGCGGTTTGTAGCGACCGAAACTGAGTACAGCGCTCGGTGTTCTTCCATCGTTAGAAAAGGTAAAGAATCCGCCTTGAAGAGGATAGTTCTTAAGAGAAGGGTGAGCAGTGGTAACGTTAAATCGTTGGGATGAAAATTGTCTAATGGATTCGGGTGAATGAAGATCAACATAAACTTCGTGAAAACGAGAATTTTCAGTAAACTGAATTTCAGAAACAACACAATTACCAGTACGGGAGTCATATTCTCTTTTCCTGCTCATAGTTATATCGCATGAGCAACGAGAAGGATCATATCGAAGATGCAACTCAGAAAAAGGAATAATCCCTTTCTGATCACACACTCGCCAATATTCAACAGATGGAAAATTGTGATTCCACAATGGGTGTGATAATCCATCCGCGGAGTAAAGTAATGCTCCGCGAATCGGTAATTCGGAAAACGAACAAAGCAATCCAAAATAGTTAGATGGGTCAAAAGAACCAAATAACGTCTGCCGCGGGGAATTCATAGCCAGTGTATAGAACGTTTGATTTATAAAAAATATTGCTTAAATCCATTTCTTGCGGCGGAAATAATAAAGCATAATCACGGAGATAACAAGCATAATTCCCATAGTCACAAAATAACCATATTCCCAATTTAATTCAGGCATATAGTCAAAATTCATTCCATACACACCAACGATAAAAGTTAAAGGAATAAAGATAGTACCAATGATCGTAAGGACTTTCATGACTTCGTTCATTTTATTACTCAAGCTGGAAAGGTAAATATCGGTGATGCCGGCGAGCATTTCCATGTAGGTTTCAACGTTATCAATAATTTGAACAGCATGATCGTAAACATCACGCAGGTATAATTCGGTTGATTTTTTGATCAGTTTAGATTCAGAGCGTTCTAAAGAGCCAATCACTTCACGGAGCGGCCAAACCGATTTACGAAGATGGATGAGCTTTTGTTTAAGCTGATGGATGTTCTGAATCGTGGCTGGTCCAGGATTACCGATAACTTCCTCTTCTAAGTCTTCAACTTCTTCAGCTATTTTTTCTAGCACCGAGAAGTAATTATCGACAACAGCATCTAAGAGAGAATAGGCAAGGTAATCGGGACCAAGATTTCTAATTTTGCCTTTGCCTTTACGCAGACGTTCGCGAACGGAATTGAAAACATCCCATTTTGCTTCTTCTTGAAGCGAGATGACAAAATTCTTTCCGAGAATAAAACTAACCTGCTCAATTGCAAGTTCTCCACCTTTAATGGGGTAATTAAGCATTTTAACAATGATAAAAATAAATTCGTCAAAGTCGTCAACTTTTGGTCTCTGCTCTGTATTCATTATATCTTCTAGCAGAAGGGGGTGAAAGCCAAAGTGCTTGCCCATTTTCTCAATGGTTTCAGCATCATGAACTCCATCAACGTTGATCCAAGTTACGGTTGGTTGGTTCTTATAAGGATAACATTCTTCAACGAGAGTAACTGTTTTTTCAGTGAGCCTTGTTTTATTGTAATCAAGAAGAGAAATAATGGGAATATCAGTATGCTTTATGCCGACATGAATCAATGAGCCGGGAGGCAAGCCTGTTTTACGAGATCGTTTATGCTTAGCCATAGTAAGTATGGAAGTTGTGGAAATTAAATCCCCTCTTTTTTCAAATGCTTTTTTCTACATATACTAAAAGCACGAAATAATCAATCAAATTTTTCGTGCTTTTATGTATACAAAGGCAGTTAAACTTGTCTAGAAACTCATTGCCTTTGGTATATTTAATGGTTTCTATTGAGATGCCACTTGGGCTTCAGCAAGAGCATATTCCTCCCAGAATTCTTCAATGAATAATTTGGCAATGTTGCGGTCATGAATAATGAGCATATTTTCATCGTTGCGTTGATCACCGCCAGCAGTGGGGTTAAATGAACCAGTAATGACTGTTTCTTCATCAATAATAAAGACTTTATGGTGAAGATTATTTTTGTTGGCATCGATAAGAACAGGAATTCCAGCATGGACTAATTGGTCATATTTCGAATAGTCAGACAGTTGAGTTTTTTCCATGATTCCATAAATGGTGAGATGATCAAGATGTTTGAGGAGAAGAGCATGGGCAATACGCTCATGAGTGAAAGAAAACGTCATGAAGTAAATAGATCTCTTGGCTTGAAAAAGTTCTTCACTAGCGTGATCAGCACAATGATCTTCAGGACAAAAATAAATTTCAAGAGTCGTGTTGTCAATTGTAACGGAGGGAGTGGTAATGAGGTTACCTTTCTTGAACGTGCCGTTCCATAATTCTTTAAATTCTTGTTCATAGAGATCAGATACAACCGTTGATTCGATGAGAAAGAGATTGTTATTGTTTTTATGAGCATCGTTGTTTGTTGGATTCATAGAACCAGTGTACATTCTTTTATGGTCAACAATACAGAATTTGTTGTGCATTAATCCACTGCGATCGGCTCGAACAAAAGGGTGATGGAATTTATGGAGATAATCATCATCGGTGACAATTTTAACTTCTATTTTCTCGGATTGAGCAAAAAGAGTTTGCTGTACGGACTCCAAACCGATATCGTAGAGCGCGCAATATATGGATTCTTGAGCGGAAGCAAGAAGATTAACAACTGCTTCTTCACAAGGATCATCAGGACAAAATAAGAGCGAAATATTGCCTTGGTCGGCAATAGAAGTACGAACGACGGAGGCAGCGGTCGGCGGGAGAGAAGAAAGAGAAAATGAGGGTGAAAAATAAAGAAAAACACTACCCACGAGAATAATAAGTACAACAAAAATTATCCCTCTTTTCATGATGAACAATAAAAAAGAAAAAATAACGTTTTAAACTAACGCATCAGACCGCGGCTGCGTCTTCCGGCAGTTGTTTTACCTTTAAAGACACGATCACGATTGGACGGCGTTCCTGTCCAGCGAAGGTGATGATCTGCTTTAATGACAGGATGATCGGGATCAACGAGAACAACTTCATACCAACGGTTTTTACCATCTTCGCCAACCCAATAGGAGTTGAGAACAACCAAATTAGGATATTTTCGCTGGACGCGTTCTTCTGCAATCTGCTGATAATTTTTCCAGAGAGTTAAGTTGATACCGGAGCGCTTGGAACGGCGGCCGCCTTTAATCTGCGGGCGTTCATGACCACCACGAAGAACACGCTGACGAATAAGGACAACGCCTTGTTTTGCTTTATAGCCAACAGCACGAGCACGATCGAGACGAGTTGGTTTTTCAATACGAAGAGTAACCGGCTCCCGACGCCACTGAACAAGACGCTCCTGCCAGAGCTCACCTAAAGAAGATTGTGGTTTTTTCCACGCTTGACGAATATATTTGTAGACTCCCATGATAATGCCTCCATTGTTTTGCTATTTTTCGTTCAGATTCAGGGAAGCGGCCCCACATCTCTGATTTTAGGCAGAGAATGAAGCGTATTTAAAAAGATTATGTCAACGAAGTGACTGCCAACGACGTTGACAGCGTTCTTGAATAAACGCTAATTCGTCGAAAGTAGGTTTGATATTGCGGTGGAGATAACCGTAATATAGAAAGATTGGAGGATTAGATTGTTGTGGTTCATCTCCTTGCCGAACTCTAATAACGTCACGAACGGTTCTTGATGTAACAGTGGGATCACGTTCGACAAATCGACTCTCAAGACCATACAAAAGAACACGCGCATTCCAGTCACGGGTAGCAAAAGGATAGTTTGAATCCCGATTGTCAAGAATGGTTTGAACCAGAATGATCTCTTCCAAAACTTCCTGTCGAGCAAGAGAAGCATAGCGCTGAAGTAATGATGATCCTACTCCTGGTTTGACAATTTCCAAAAGGTAAAAATAGAATAAATCCCTTGCATCCATAGTACTCCTCAAGAGTGGTTTTCTAGAATACAAATCTATTTAAATGTTCTGCAGTGGCTGTTAAATTGGGGTGGCAAAAAGAGTGGGGTATAGTTCTAGTGCTATTGAACAGGTCAAAGACGCGGCCAATATTGCCGATTATATTAGTAAATTTGCAAAACTTACACCACGTGGACAGCATAATTTTGTAGCCTGTTGTCCTTTTCATAGAGAAGACACTCCTTCTTTTCATGTTAGTGTTGACAAAGGCTTTTATCATTGTTTTGGTTGTGATAAATCTGGAGATGTCTTTCGATTCTTAATGGATATTGAAAGTATTCAATTTCCAGAAGCAATCCAACGCGTTGCGCAACAAGAAGGAATCCAGCTTCCTGCTCCGGAGGGAGAGGAAGAAAACCTAAGGACTCGCGCAGTATTACAATTAGCAGATACATATTTTCGACGTCACAAAGATCAAGTGATGGAATACCTCACTAAACGAAGAGGTTTGGAAGAAAGAGTTATTGACTTATGGGGACTGGGATATGCACCTGATGATGGAAGAGAACTACGACAAATTCTATTAGAGGAGTTTGCATTAAACGATGTTCNNAATTTGGATTGAAACGTGAGGGAGATCCAAACAATTTGAATGCTTGGTATTCTCTCTTTCGTGATCGCGTGATGATTCCAATTCTTGATCATCACCTGCAATTGGTTGGTTTTGGAGGAAGAATAGTTCATGACAAAGAAGGAGCACCGAAATACCTGAATACATTTGGAGATACAGCTCTGGGAAGAACACCGTATCGTAAAGATAGGCTTCTTTTAGGATTAAGCATGGGCTTGGAGGAGATTAAGAATTCAGGAGTTGCATACATTACTGAGGGATATTTTGATGTCATTAGCGCTCACCAATATGGTGTAGGAAATGTTGTCGCACCATGTGGAACAGCGTTGACAAGCGATCAAGCTCGGTTATTGAAACGGTTTGCGAAGTCTGCATTTGTGGTCATGGATGCAGATGATGCCGGAAAAAATGCCGCGATTAAAGCAGCGAGAGTGTTATACGGAGCTGGTTTTTCTCCTAAAATTGTTCTCATTCCAGAAGGAAAAGATTTAGATGACTTTGTTCAGCACCACAAATATGGTTCGTTCACAAAACTACGTGATTTGCGAGCATATGATGTTGTTGAATATTGTTGTGAAGTAATGCCTGTTGATGGTGATGACCCCGATAATTTTCAAACATTAGATTTAATCGCGGGATGTTTTGATTTGGAACCAAATCTAGCACGCCGATTACGTTGGATAGAACATACCGCTCAACGTCTAGGAGTAAATCCTAACATCGTGAATGAGCGATATGCTGAAATTCTGCGTAAAGATCGACGAGACACTCTCGTGAAAACAAATGGATTCAGTCTAGAAGAGGTTGCATTCTTTTATGTGATTAATGTATTGACTACTAAGCCACTAGAGTACACCGCACAATATTTTGAAGAAATATCGCCGGCCCATCCTTTGTTCACGCCAGAACTTTCAGCAATCTACAGTGCGGTCATTGCAGATCATAATGGCGACCGAAGACTTCAGCAAGAACTGCCTCTAAACCATTCTCCTGAAGGACAATTAGACTTCCTCAATGGAGAAAAAAAAGAACGAGCATGGAAAATTATTCTAGGATATTGTGATCGGGGGATTCTTCCAACGATACCATCACGAGTGATGGCAGCATTACTGCGACCTATTCCTTACACTCTTGACCGCTGTGCAGGAATTCTGAAAGCGTATGATCTTCGGGAGCAATTTACACGCGGATGTGATGAATTGCATCTTACCTGGAGGGCAGCGACACGATCTGAATTTGAGATTGAAAAAGGGAGAGACGACAAAGGAGAAAATACTCTGGCGTTGATAAAAACATATGAACAAATGCATCGACTGGCAGAGCAACAACTTGAACGATTAGAAAAGTTAGGGCATGGAGAATGATGACGAATTTGACAACGGCATCACAAAACAGAAAGCCTAGACGGCGAGCGATGTCAATATCAAGAATAGAGTTAGACAGAAATCTGGAAACTTACCTTGAAAATAATGGATTGACTAGGGAAGATATTATCTCAGTGAACGACATTCGCAGAAGAGACATAAGATTATACAATGATTTAGGAGCACTGGCATTACAAAAAGAAGGAGTACAAACACAAGGGAAAGGATTAGAGATTCTTGGATATAAAACACGCCGAAATTCTCCAGTGCCAAGAAGAGAGATTAAACGCAAACCGCGTACGATGTCTACAACACAACAAGACCTTGAAGAAAGACTGGAAACATATCTCTCTGGGAAAGGATTGACAAGAGAAGATATTATTCCAGTTGAAAAGATTCGAGATGAGAATTGCAGATTATATAACGATTTGGGAGCATTAGCGTTACAAGAAGTTGGAGTACAAACAGTTGGGAGAGGATTACGCTTTCTGGGATATAAAACACGCAATCATTCTCAGTCACCAAAAATTACGGAAGAGGAAATTATAGAAGCACTGGGAACGGTTTTTCCATACGATGTTGCGTTAAGAGCGTACAAAGGAGAACTCTCTCGAACTAATCTGCGTAGAATGATTGCAAGTCATAGCACTGAGGCAAAAAGAGCACTTTATGCTTGTTCTGCAACGGGAAGAGCAGACTATAGAAAAGGAAGATTACGCGAAATAATTGATCAACTACATCCTTCTTTGAAGACGCAATATGGAAAAACATTATATGAAGTTCTGACCAATCCTCCTCTTTCAGATGAGGATGTTGCTGCAACACTAAGAAAATGGTTCTATGCTGGTGAAGATCTCTCAAAAAAGGCACTCGGTCTTCAGGGAAGAAAAGGCCACAAGGTAATTTATGCGGTGAATTATGAACCCTATCTCGATGAAAAGAAAAGACAACTACATCTTTTTGGACCTGATGGAAAGCCATTCTCCCGAAGAAAAGTACGTAAAAGTGATGATCCGTTTGACATGAAAGCGGCCCGGCGAATGGGATTTAATTTTCTGAGCGCGCCGTGGTTAGGTGCAGATAATGAGAGTAGAGTCAATACTGCTCACATCCAAGAAAGACAATTACTGTTTTTGCTCCATATTTTACACAAATATGACCCAAACCTTACACGAACAGAATGTGGACAAACAATGAGACAGTATCTCGGCGGCGGTTTGGAGAAAGTCTATACAGCAACAAGAGGTGAAGATGTTCAGTTGCGTAACGGAAAAGGTGAACCGCCAGAAGCAGATGGACGAGTCGTACTGGAAGGAGGGATTGAATGCCTATTAGAAGTAAAAGGACACAAATTTATCAAGGATCACGAATTAGAAAAGATGCTCAAAAAGTATCGACGAAAATTAGTGTGGCATGATGGAAAAAATGTGAACCATAAAGTTGTCCTACTCAATTGCCAAGAGTATAAAAGAGGAAATTTAGAAAGACAGGTACGAAGGTGTACAGACGATGGCTGGCAAGTAATAACAGGTGATAGATTTTTTGATATGTACTTGCAAGGGGTTAACTTGCTGTTACAACGAGAGCCGACATTCTTTGAAACACTGCCAATACCACTACGGTATCCTGGCGTGGTGATGCAGATGGCGGAAGAAGCATATTATCATCCTCATCTTTTATTTCGGCGAGGAAGACGATACGAGACACGCTGGTTTGCTGACCTTTTAAGAGAAGCAAGTGCCGTTCTAGCGGGAGAAGCAACACCATCAGAATCTCAAATGGTTGAGTGTGAAGAAGTTATTATTGATCCTGCTACTCATTTTGCAGATATGTATGGAAGTCATCTGAAAGCAAAACTGCCTGAAAACTGTCTCTTTATGGATTTAGAAACAGCAGGATTTAAAGGTGAGGGAAAACCAATCTTTTTGATCGGGATGGCGTATGTTAAAGATGACGAGCTAGTGACTGAAGTTGCAGTTGTGCGTGATCCATCGGAAGAAAAAGTGGCATTAGCTCGCTTTTTAAAAGTAGCAAAACACTATACAAAAGAAAAGGGGGGTAAGATCGTTACTTTTAATGGAAAATCATTCGATCTGCCGTATGTGCAAGAACGATGTGCGGCCCATCTCCAGCGTTTTAAATTGGATGAATATGATCATGTGGATCTCTTACATCGCTTTAGAGAAGTTGAAAAATATCCTCGGATGACCCTGCAAGTTTATGAACGGGTTAAACTTGGAATTAAGCGCCAAGGAGATATTCCAGGAAGTAGAATCCCAGAAATTTTTGGGGACATGGTTTATGGGAATGAGACAAGACTTGTTCCAAAAGTAATTGAACACAATCAGATGGATTTAATTACGATGGCAATCATGTACCAGAATCTTTCTAAATCAAATAGGAGAACAGAATAATTTAAATATCCATTTATGCTAAATCAGATTAAATAGATTAAAAAGGTGGTTATTATGGATATTGCTTCTTTGGTAAAAATGTCGTTTGTTAAGCTGGATGAGGAAAGTACTGTTTCTGAGTTCATTGGACAGTTGACAACAACATCAACAAAGTATGGTTTTGTGTTTAGCGGAAAAACATACAAAGGGGTAGTGGCAGTACGTTCATTGCTCCGCTCGCAGTTAGATGCAAGTCAAACAAAGGTCAAAGCTTTTTTGCATCCGACATCAATGGTTAAAAAGGCAATGTCTTCCGATGACGTTATTGCTCTGTTGTTAGGAAGCAATGTAACGGAACTCCCTGTTGAAGAAGAGGGTAAAGTTATTGGAATTATTCGAGCAGTGGATGTGTTGCAAGTACTTCTGCGACAACAAGGATTTAGTGGTTTAAAAGTCGATGACGTTACTGTTGTAGCACCAACACAAATACAAGAGAATGATGCTTTAACAAAAGTACTTCAAGTGATGCATGATGAAGGAGTGAACCACGTGCCTTTGTTCGTGGGGGAAAAAATGAGTAGTATTGTCAGTACTCATGATATTATACAAAAGTATCTGATCTCTCCTCCACAACGAACGTTTTCAAAACGCTTAAGCACTTTTTTTGGAAGCAGAGCAGGTAAAGCAAATACCCCTTCGTACCCATCACAACCAGCAAGCAATGTTAGTACCAATGAAATCGTGAGTGTTGAAGGAACAGACTTATTGAGTAAGGCAGTACAGTTAATGGTACAAAAGAATATTTCCGATGTGGTCGTCATGCGGAAAGGAGCATATGCAGGCGTGCTTCCGCTGAAGAGTATTTTAGTGCGCTTCCAGCCGCAAGAAGTGTCACACTTTCAAGTCTTTTTTGTCGGTCTCAATAAAGTAACGCTGAAACCGTTTGAATTGCAAGCACTGCAAACGATTGCACAAACAGAGGGGGAAAAACTGCAGCAAGGCGTCCATAATGAATGTAAAGTAAACATTCATCTTAAAGAATATGATAAAGAAGGAAAACGAAAAAAATATGCGGTGAATTTACGTTTGGAATACCCCGGAAAAGTAATCAGTGCTGCCGATGATGATTGGACTCCAGAAGCGGCGTTGCATAAAGCATTTCAAAATGCCCGTAATGAAATCAAAAAGCAGTTTAAAGGAGATAGTGGAATGGACCGCCACTACAGGCGAGAAGACAAGAAAGAGATTACGAATAGACGTAAGAAAAAATGATAAAAATGCGTGAAACCGCCTCACCCCGCCATAAGCGAAGTTTTAAAATGGGCGGTTTCTCAACCACGCATTTTTAACATGCAAAAATTTCGCCCTAAATGACGCGGTTTTACACCCGGTGAAATTTTTTGCATAAAGAAAAATCTATTTCTTTTTTCTCTTTTCGAGCTCTTTTTTCTTCTGAAAACTAATTGCGTTTTTCTCGCTGACGAAACGATAAAGCTGGCCGTCAATTTCAGCTTCGATGATATTATCAGCACCCATCAATGGTTCACCGGTTAAAGCATCTTTTCCTAAACGGCCTTCGCCGCTTGCGCCTTGAGCAAAGCCTTCTTCCCAAGGCTCAATTTCATCATCTTCTTCCAGCA
>DUGB01000130.1 GCA_013331555.1 Candidatus Woesearchaeota archaeon | reverse complement strand
CAGATTTATCTGACGAATTCTCTAGAGCAACAAGGTCCGCAAGCCGACATGTTCTCGCTTGGCTTCGCGCAAAGTATCGCCGAAGAAGCGAAACAGGCGGCGGTCATCAAGAACAAAACGCCCATAATGGTAGTCCTCGGCAATCCGCCGTACAGCGTAAGCTCGTCCAACAAGGGTGAATGGATACAAAATCTCATCAAAGAGTACAAAAAGGGGCTTGGTGAAAAGAAGATAAATCTTGACGACGATTACATAAAATTCATCCGCTTTGCCGAGCACTTCATCGAGAAGAATGAGAGTGGGGTCGTCGCGATGATTACTAACAATTCATACATAGACGGCATCACACACCGTCAGATGCGCAAGCATCTGCTCGAAACTTTTGACGACATCTACATCCTCGACCTCCATGGCAACTCCAAGAAGAAAGAGAAAGCACTGGATGGGAGCAAGGATGAAAACGTGTTCGATATCCAACAGGGCGTGGCGATTTCAATCTTTGTTCGCAAGGAGGGAGCAAAGCAAGGGCTCGGAACCGTCCATCATGCAGAACTTCATGGCATACGCGAGAGTAAATTCACCACGCTTGACGAGGGGGATGTGGACACAATCAAATGGATAAAACTTAACTATACCGAACCGAACTATTTCTTCGTGCCGAAGGACTTTGGCGCAGAAGAGGAATATGAAAAAGGATTTAAATTGGATGAGATGTTTTTGAAAAATGCCATGGGTATAGTTACCGGACTTGATAAGTTGTCTATATTTCAAACAGAAGACGAATTGTATAAAGCTACCAAATCTATTCTCAATTCTGACAACCCTTATACCGAATTTCAAATTAAAGATGGCAGGAAAATTAAGAAAGAGGAAAGAATTCAAGAATTAAGACTGGCTGCAGAAAATGTACCTACAAAAATTTCTTATAGACCGTTTGACGTTCGATATATGTATTACACCCAGAAATCAGAGGGATGGATAAATTCTCCCAGATTAGAAATCATGTTCAATCTTACTAGTGGAAATAACTTAGGACTCTGTGCTGTTAGATTAGGTAGAAATATCGATTATCATAATTATTTTGTAAGCAACCAGATAACAGATAAAAGCATCGTTTCATCACTGGATAATGCTAATGTTTTTCCACTTTATTTGTACATGGCTGATGACTCGCGAGTACCGAATCTCAAAAGAGAAATCGTCGCAGGGCTAGAAAAATCTGCTGGCAAAACGACACCGGAAGATATTTTTGATTATATTTACGCCGTTTTGCACTCGCCGAGTTATCGCGAGAAGTATAAGGAGTTTCTCAAGATAGATTTTCCGCGTGTACCGTACCCGCAAGACAAAAAGCAATTTGCTGCGCTCGTTGCACTCGGCAGGGAACTGCGTGAGCTACACTTGCTCGAATCGCCAACTGTTAAGAAGTACATCACATCCTACGATATCGATGGCTCGGATATCGTCGAGAAAATCGTCCGCAAGGGCGACAGCGTATACATCAACGCCGAGCAATACTTCGGCGATGTACCGGAAGCGGCATGGAGCTTCTACATAGGTGGCTACCAACCGGCTCAAAAATGGCTTAAAGACCGCAAAAATCGGAAACTCACAAACGAAGACATCGAGCACTATCAAAAAATTGTCATTGCACTCGTAGAAACTGATCGGATTATGAAAGAAATAGACACGGTGACGTACTAGCCCTATGACTTCACTCCGAAGGAAATAAAGACCGTTGAAAACGCATGACTTCGAATCGATCAAAATTATGAGGAACCTAACTCAAATATTTAAGAAAATATATCGCCCTGTTGTTCTTCCTATTGGGTTGCTTGTGACCATGTATTGTCTGCTGGTCCTCCCAATTGAAAAAGGAGATATCGTTCAATTTATTCTGCAACCATGGGGACTCGCAGTAGTTTTGATGATTATTAGTGTTCTTTACATAGAGAATATATTCACGACCCCCAAGGACGCACTGGTTAATTCGTTGAATGCAACAATTATCTCAATCGTATTTTGGGAGACATCGAGAATAAACTTTTGGATATCACTTATTTTTTCCGCTTCAATATTGATTTCTGGGGTCTTGTTTTTAATAGTCTACGACAAAAACAGGAAAATCAATCTGCTATCAAGGTTCGCGTCGTATTTCGGACAAGCCAAAGTCATATTTCCAATAATAGCCGTCCTGTCTTTAGTAAAATTATTTTATGGCAACGGTAATTCGATCGTGTTTGATATAAATTACGATATTTTATACCTGGCATCTTTCTACCTAGCATTTTTAATATTAACTTCACACGAGATTGTAGAGAAAATACGGAGTTTTCCTGCAAAAATCCTCGATTTCCTACATTCCGAGGAAGTTGGAACTGTAAGAGGCAATCTCACGCCAAATATAATATTGGTAGAATTTAATGAAACAAGCGGGGTCAGCATCAACGACTTAATAGTGCTTGGCAATCATGATATTAACAAACCGGACTTTAATACAAGCCGAGAAATAGAAGACCACACTGGTTTGGTAATTGATTTTATAGGACTTGAATCGGAAAAAAGTACGTTTGTTGCCCGAGTGTATCTGTTGAATGAACCTCAAAGAAATCTGGATGAGAATAAGAATGGTTTAGTGCAGATAAATCGAGAGTGTATAAAAGTTATCGATCCAAAGTCTTTTGTTGGGAAAGTAAAATCTGACAAAATTAAGTTTGCCTGGAACCGACGGAAAGACATAGTTGCAATAGTCACGTCCTTTTCTAATATCAACGTATTAAAAGGGGAAATCGTGAGGCACCAACAATTAGAAAATGCTCAACTGGTGAGCTGTGTAAATGAAGATGTCGGGGAACCCATCCGATATCAGATTATTGATGCTGAAACACGGGTGGAGGGACAAGAAAAAAAGAAAGACTTCGGTCATACTCAGTTTACGGCATATCAATTGGGTGAGTGGCGTAAGCCAAAGGACAACCAAAACGTTGCGATAGCAACAGCCTTCCAGCGCTTCTTTGAATTCCAATGGGTTCCTAATACGAATTCTTTAATCTTTAAGTGGAATGATTCTGTCGATGCGGTAAAGACCGATGACTCCTCTGTTGATAAAAGCGGACATTACTTACTTGGAACCATCCCAAAGACTAATTTGCCCATTTATTTAAATATAAACGACCTCGTTTCTCACCACACTGCCATACTAGGAGTTACGGGTACTGGGAAAACTACAATGGTTTTTAAATTGTTGGATGAGATAAAAAAGAATAAGATTTTTACAATCTGTATTGATATTACAGGCGAATATAAAAATAGGTTGAGCAATCACGAGGATTTTTTCGATGAGGATACAAAAAATAAATGGGATGCTGAGATAAAGAAAATTCTTGATGTTCATAAGGATAAGAGTAAAACTCAAGTCGAAAGGGAAAGTGTTGAGAGACAAGCTTCAAAGGAGATTAATGCGGCAATAAAAGGACGGATTAATGCGCTAAGGCCTCTCAATAAAATTGTTATTTTAGAGATACCAGAGATATCCAATACGCATTTTTCTTTAGATTTTACGCAGTATGCAATCCAGGCAGTTTTACAGTACGCAAAGGATATTTATGTGAGCAATTTGTCCAAGGAGGAAGCTGCCAAGGACAGTTTTCAATGTTGTCTAATTTTAGAGGAGGCACATACACTAGTTCCTGAAAATCTTGGTGTGGGCGGAGACTTCGGAGCTTCTAAAGCCGTAATTGACAAAATCAGTCAAATAGCCCTGCAAGGAAGAAAGTATAGGGTTGGTTTCATACTGATCTCTCAAAGAACAGCAACCGTAAAGAAAACTGTACTAAACCAATGTAACACGATGATCGCTTTTAGAGCTTACGACGAAACCAGCTTTACTTTTCTTTCTAATTACTTTGGAGACGAATATGTGAGAGAAATAATACATCTTAAAAACGACGGGGACAGTAGATATGTCATTGTTTCAGGAAAAGCCGTCGTTGCTGATAGACCCATCATCGTTGAAGTTAAAAAATAGAACTATACGGACAATTTATTAAATCTGACCCAAAGACGTCTCTAGTAGTTGCCTAATGTTATGGATCAGTTTCAAACAAAAGAGGAAGTGTCGGTTAGTGAATATATCGATACTTTGAACGAAGGGCTACGGAGCTTCAACGCCCGCATAATCGGTGAGGTCACCGAGGTGCAACTCTATCCAGGCAGGACATATCTCTTCTTCAAGATGAAAGACAAGGACAATCCTGCTCTTCTAACATGCTTCATGTGGAAGCGCGATTACAATTTGAGCGGCGTAGAACTCCAGGTCGGTCTCGAAGTCATCATATCCGGCGCACCAAGTATATATAAACCACTTGGCAGGCTTTCCTTTCAAACACAAACCGTTGAACTCGTAGGGGAAGGTCAACTCAAGAAAGCGTACGACGAACTCAAGGCTCGTTTGGATAAGGATGGACTTTTTCGCGAGGGGCGCAAAAGACCGCTACCAACCCTCCCACAAAAAATCGGCCTTATCACATCCAAGGATGGCGCAGCAATCGGAGACTTCCAAGTAAATCTTGGTCGGTTCGGATTCAAAGTCATGTTTGTAGATTCGCGAGTAGAAGGCCAACTAGCGGTCGCGGAATTGTTAAGCGCTATTCAAACCCTAAAAAAGAAGGATATAGAGGTATTGGTCTTGGTGCGCGGGGGTGGATCACTTGAATCTCTTTTAGCATTCAACAATGAAACTCTTGTGCGTGAGATTGTGAATTTCCCCGTGCCAGTACTTGTGGGCGTCGGACACGAGAAGGATATTTCTCTCGTGGCGCTTGCGGCTGATAAAATGGTTTCTACACCAACGGCGACAGCAGAAGCACTGAATGATTCGTGGCAAAGAGCTATATCACTCGTGCAACTAGATGAGCAGAAAATATTCTCGACATTTGCACGCAGTCTTGCGAATCGCCAGACTGCCATAGAAAAGAGTTTCCAAACGATGCGACGCCATCTGCAGTCTATTTTTGATGATTTCCGAATAACCGAAAATAGGTTTCTTCGCGTCATTGTCTCTCTTCGTTCACGAATATCGGAATTGCATCGTCAGTTTGACGGATACCCAACGATACTTACGCGCGCCATGCATGCACTAATACATCGCACACGTTCACATGTCGCTGCGATATTGACGCCTGTATTGAGTCAGATGGGTTATCATATCCAGACCGCGAAAGAGGGTATC
>DUGB01000139.1 GCA_013331555.1 Candidatus Woesearchaeota archaeon | reverse complement strand
GGCAAACTGTCAAACTTGGGTTAATACTGACTACGTTAGAAAAAATTCACATTTGTTTCTTGGTTGAGAAATTGATCTACAAAAAGGAGATTATTGCCCAATTATCTAGATAATTTTATACACAACCACCAAGTATTTAAAATGCAAGAAGCAACAACAACGTATGAGTAACCAAACATCCCAGGAACGCTTCAAAACATTCAAAGGAGTCTTCGATGAGCACACGGAACGCGCCCTTTTTGAGCTCCACAGCCACAATCATTTTGATGAACTTCTTAGCCCGATTCGTGTGGGTAAAGAAAGTAACATCTTCCTAGCATCCAAAAAGAAAAAGATAATCATTGTCAAAATTTACCGCCTCCAAAATTGCGATTTCACCAAAATGTTTCATTACATCCGGCAAGACCCACGCTATGAATATCTTCAGCAACATCGGCGTCAAATAATCTTTGCTTGGACACAACGCGAATACAAAAATCTCCTCCGTGCTCAAAAAGCAGGCATCTATTGTCCAAAACCTCTCGCCGTACAGGACAACATCCTTATCGAAGAAATGATTGGAGACATTGAACCCGCCCCGCCATTGAAAGATTTGCCCCCAAAAGACCCCGCTAAATTTTTTCAGGAATGTGTCAAAAGTATGAGAAAACTCTATCAGGCAGGGCTTGTTCATGGAGATTTATCATCATTCAACATTCTCAACCATAACGAAAAACCTTGCTTTATTGATTTCTCCCAAGGAACACTGACAAAAACACCTAATGCGATGGAACTTCTCCAGCGTGATGTCAAAAATATTACTAATTTCTTTGCGCGGAGAGGAGTAGAGGCTGATCCAGAACAAGTTTTAGCAAAAATCACTTCTAATTCGTAAAGACACCCAAAACATTTAAAAAACACTTTGTCCCTGAACCTAATATGGAAGAACAGGAATTTTCATATGATCTCAAGATTCCTGAAGAACGCGTCGCTGTTCTCGTAGGAACTGATGGAGAGACAAAGAAAGAAATCGAACAGTCCACTCAAAGCACACTAGTCATCAGCCGAGAGGGAGATGTGACTATTACCGGTAAAGATGCCATTCAACTTTACACCGCTCGTGAAATCGTACGTGCTGTCGCTCGAGGATTCAACCCAAAAATCGCTCTCCAACTCATAAAACAGGATTTTACATTAGAAATTATTGATCTGACGGAAGTAAGTGGAAAAAACAAAAACGTTCTCGAACGTATTAAAGGCAGAATTATTGGCAAAGCGGGAAAAGCCCGCGCGGAAATAGAACGTCTAACCGATACTTCAATTTCAGTCTATGGTAAAACCGTAGGCACAATTGGTGAAGTGGAGAATGTCTCGCTTGCCCATCAAGCCATCGGTATGCTTCTCGACGGCGCAATGCACAAAACAGTATATCAGTTTTTAGAGCGAAAAAGGAAAGATATACTCTTTCATGCATTGAGAAGTTCCACCGGCACAGTTCATCTTCTGAGCGATAACATCAAAATCACTCACTTTTCGGATTGGACCCTTCCACCATAATCCTTAAATAGCTGTCATTTTTCCCTCAAATCATGACTCAGCAGAAAACTGCCGAAGAACTCGCCAAAAAGCAACGTGAAATTTCCATCGCCGAGTTTTTCGAAAAGAACCGCCACCTTCTTGGTTTTGATAACCCCCGTAAAGCTCTTCTCACAGCAGTGAAAGAAGGAGTAGACAATGCCCTCGACGCCTGTGAAGAAGCACGTATTCTTCCCGAAGTAAATGTAGAAATGATTCAATTGGCGGAAAACCGCTTCCGTGTCGTGATGGAAGATAACGGTCCTGGGATTATTCCAAAACAAGTTCCAAAAATCTTTGCTAAACTTCTCTATGGCTCAAAATTTCATAAATTAGCTCAGTCTCGTGGACAACAAGGAATTGGCATCTCCGCCGCCGTTCTCTACGCTCAACTAACAACCGGAAAACCCGCCAGTATCACTTCAAAAACAGGACCAGACAAAAAAGCCTATCACTGCAAACTAAAAATTAATACTCAAACCAACAATCCAGACATTTTGGAAGAAAAAGAAACCGACTGGGAAGGCAAGAATCACGGAACACGCATTGAGATTGACATGGAAGGAACGTACATTAAAGGACGTCAGTCAGTAGATGAATATCTTAAAGAAACAGCAATCGTAAATCCCCATGTAACAATTATTTACACCACCCCGGAAGCTCAGCAAATAATTTTTCCTCGCGTAACAGAAACACTCCCCACGGAAGCAAAAGAAATTCAGCCTCACCCTTACGGAGTAGAACTAGGAAGATTAATGAAAATGCTGGAAACAACGGAAACAAAAACACTCCAACAATTTCTCACCACTGAATTTTGTCGTGTGGGAGCAAGTGCAGCGAAGGAAATTTGTGAAAATGCTTCTCTTCTCCCTACAGCAAAACCACACAATATTACTCGTGACATGACTGAACAGCTCATGAACGGAATCCAAAAAACAAAAATAATGGCTCCCCCCACTGATTGTATATCTCCTATTACTGCAGAACTTCTTGAACGCGGATTACGCAAAGAGATTAACGCTGAATTTTACTGCTCCGCATCAAGACCACCCGCAGTATACCGTGGAAATCCATTTATTATTGAAGTAGCTCTTGCGTATGGTGGTGAACAAGAAGCGGACAGCGCTGTCCGAATCATGCGGTTTGCCAATCGTGTTCCGCTTTTGTATCAACAAGGTGCATGTGCAATTACCTCTGCCATTCAGAACACTGCGTGGCGTTCCTATGGTTTAAATCAAAGCGCCGGATCACTGCCGGTAGGACCATGCACCATCGTTGTCCATATGTCTTCCGTCTGGGTACCGTTCACTTCCGAATCAAAAGAAGCACTTGCTCATTATCCTGAAATTACAAAAGAAATTAAACTCGCTCTGCAAGACGCTGGGCGAAAACTTGCTTCATTTATCAGCAAGAAACGCCGCATTGGCGATGAAGCAAAAAAAAGAAGTTACATTGAGAAATATATTCCTCATGTTGCGGAAGCCATCACTGAAATTGCTTCTCTAACCGTACAACAAAAACAAGAAATGGAGCAAAATTTGCGCACCATTCTTGAAAAAACACGCGGAGAACTTGAAGACATTAGCATAGATAACCCTGATTATGATCCAGAACTAGCAAAAATCGGCCAAGAGGAAGAAACGGAAGAAGAAATCCCGCCAGAAGAAGAAACAAAAACTCGCCGTAAGGCCAAGGAAGAAAAGAAAACTGCCGGCGGTGATGATGATGACGACGATAAAGATGATGACCATGACGAAGAAGAACACGATGGACAAACTCGCTTAATGTGAAACCATGACTCCAAAAAAACAAGAAAAACAAACCGACAAACCCGTTGTTGTTAGAATAGTAAGCACTGCCCAGGAAATGTACACAACCATTCATCAGCAAAAGCAGCCGCAATTAAAAATTCCCTTGAGGGCATTAAGCAACGTTGAGTATAACGAAACAGATGGTTTTTTTAAATTATTACCGGGCGTCAAATTAAGAACACTGACTGCATCAACGATTCGTACTTTTGCCCAAACATTACGGATGATGGGATTATCAAAGCAGCTCGTTGAAACAGAAGACATTGCCACGAAAAGGGAAGCATATTATGTCAGTAAAAACTGGGGTGATGCTCGCTTCCTTGAACAGCCAGAATCAGACACTGTCATGGACGATCTCGAAGCCATGATGGGTGTCAACCGAGAACAGATAGGATTCATCCCGGAAGAAAAAGGAGGAGACGTTGCCGGCGAATTAGTAGTCATAGACGTTGATACTGAAACAAACAAAGAATTAGAAATTGATTGCACCAAATTTGGCTCAGGAGCGTATTCTGTTCCAAGTTCCTGTGAACATTTACGTTTCAAAACAAAAGCCAAATTTATTCTTGCCATTGAAACAAGCGGTATGTTTGAACGGCTCAATAAGCACAAATATTGGAAAACAGCAAATTGTATCTTAGTTTCCATGGGAGGAGTCCCCACCCGCGCCTGCCGCCGCTTTATTCGTATGCTTGCCGATAGTCAAAAAATTCCCGTCTATGTGTTTACAGATGGCGACCCTTACGGATTTGGAAATATCTACCGCACACTCAAGGTCGGGTCAGGAAATGCCGCCCACATCAATGAATTTTTCTGTGTGCCTCAAGCACGCTTCTTAGGAGTCACACCGCAGGACATTGTTGATTATAAATTGCCCACCCACCCGCTGAAGGAAATTGACGTCAAGAAAATTAAAGATATGATCAAGAACGACCCTTTTATTATTCACTATAAATCTTGGCAAAAAGCATTGGAACAA
>DUGB01000032.1 GCA_013331555.1 Candidatus Woesearchaeota archaeon | reverse complement strand
ACTTCACACGGAGCCGAAGCCCAATGAAGGGCCACTGAGTGTTGTTGGTCTTCCTCGTCTTCGTCGACGGTTTGTCCTTTGGGATGGTCATTCGAGGAATCAGGTCAGGTCCGGAAGGAAGCAACCTTAACTTGTGTGTTCCATGTTCAGAGGGGTGCAAGCCTGAGAAGCGTGGAAGGTCAAACCAATGATATTAAGCCGGTTCGACTGCGGGCATGCCCCAAATTTTAAATTTTTGTTACTTTTTAGTTTACATAAAAGATTATAAATGTTGGTTCTTTGGTCTAGAACTAAGTTCACTTATTGGAACATGAAAAGGGGTTATGCTACATGGATAGATATGGTAAATCATTAAGATTCGGTTTATTGCTTGTTGTTCTTGCTTCTCTCATTGCGTTGTTTGTTGCCGCAGCTTATCTTGATAATGGAATAAGTGTGAGAACTCCAAGTGATCGTGCTAACTTGAGCGGAACGGCAACTTATTTCAATGCCTCTATTAATGGCACCAATCAGAATGTTACTAACCTCACGTTTGTGTTTACTCTTTTAAGTAATGGGACGAACTCCTACAATTTTACAGATATAAACGAATCTGGTGGTGCTCTTGGAGACGATGTCTCTTTTAATTTTACAATAAATACTGTTACTGGTCTTCCCGATGGTTCTTATAATGTGACTCTGTATGCGTACAATGTTTCTGGCTCTGCTCTTGTCAATAGTACTGCATTGACTAATGTCACTGTTGATAACACTGCTCCCATTGCCAGTTTTAATGGTCCGAATGTGAGTACTGTTGAACCGGTTAACGTGAGTACAACTGCGACGTTCATTAATCTTAGTGCTCTAGTTAATGACTTTACGCTTGGTGTATTTAAAGTCAATTTTAATATCTCTAATGATAGTGCTGGTGCCGTTGTAGGGAGTAATAGGTTCTACATTGCGGGCTTATTAGATGGATCTGGTAACCAGAACTCAAGTTGGAACGCGAGTGTCAACCTTACAAATTTACCTGCGGGTGAGTTGCTTGTTGCTGTTAATGCGAGTGATACTAATAATAATACCAATGCTTCCAAGACAATGATCATCCGTATTGATCGAGCGATCCCTTCGATGATGTTTTTGAACTCGACTGGTGTGAATGCATCTACTGGAAGAACGCTTAATATTACGGATACAACGCCTAATGCTTCTTTTACTGTAATCGATAATCTGTATAAGAATCTTAGTTGTTCACTGCTCTTCAACAACGTTTCGTATAATACCTCTAATGTGAACAATGGAACTGAAGTGTACTTGACAGCGAACGCTTCCCTCTCACAAGGAGGTCAAGCAGTTTCTGTGAACTGTACTGATGGTTCAAGCAATAGAAATAGCACCCAGTCAGGTGAAGTGGTTGCATTCAACCTTACTGTTGATAATGTTGTTCCTCAAGTTGGGTTCAATAGTAATGTTACTCCAACCGAACCTGTGAATGTCAGTACCAGTGCAACGTTCGTAAATCTTAGTTCTCTTGTATCTGATGCGACGCTGGGAGTTTATGCTGTTCGTTTTAATGTCTCAAACAACTCTGCGACAGATCCTGGTTTGTTTTATGTTGCTGGATTATTGAGTGGAACGGGCGGAGCTAATGCTGCCTGGAATGCTAGTGTTAACGTAACGACACTCTCAGAAGGGGATGTCAGAGTTACTGCTTTTGCTAATGATACCAATGCTAACCTCAACAGCAGTGAATTTATCTTCTTGAGGGTGGATCGAACTGTACCTTCAATGATGTTTTTGAATTCGACTGGCGTAAATACTTCAACGGGAAGAACATTCAATACCACCGATACAACGCCGAATGCTTCTTTTACAGTCAAAGATAATCTGTATAAGAATCTGAGTTGTTCACTACTTTTCGGCAATGTTTCTTATAATACCTCTAATGTGAATAACGGAACTGAAGTGTACTTGACGGCGAATGCTTCTCTCTCACAAGGAGGCAATGCTGTTTCTGTGAATTGTAGTGATGGTTCGATTAATCGGAATAGTACCCAGTCCGGTGAAGTGGTGGCGTTTAATCTTACTGTTGATAATGTTGTTCCTCAAGTTGGATTTAATAGTAACGTTACTCTAATTGAACCTGTGAACGTCAGTACAAGTGCGACGTTCATAAACATTAGTTCTCTCGTATCTGATGCAACGTTAGGAGTCTATGCGGTTCGTTTTAATGTTTCCAACAACTCTGCGACAGATCCTGGTTTGTTTTATGTTGCTGGATTATTGAGTGGAACGGGCGGAGCTAATGCTGCCTGGAATGCTAGTGTTAACGTAACGACACTCTCAGAAGGGGATGTCAGAGTTACTGCTTTTGCTAATGATACCAATGCTAACCTCAACAGCAGTGAATTTATCTTCTTGAGGGTGGATCGAACTGTGCCTTCATTGATGAAGATTAATACTTCCTCGTTCAATACGAGCGATTTGACGCCAAACATCACTTTTACATTTAGGGATAATGTGTATAAGAACGCGTCGTGTACTCTATTTGTTGCCAATGTTAGCTACAATGTTACTAACCTTAATAACGGAACTGAAGTGTACTTAACTGTAAATGCTTCATTAAGCAACAGTAATGCGCACACATTTTCCGTTAACTGTTCTGACGGTTCCGGGAATCGGAACAGCACATTTGCAGCTGGAAATAATGCAACAACAGCATACATCAACGTTACTGTTGACAATATAGCTCCTGTGGTGTACTTTGTTGGACCTAATGTGTCTACGAATGAACCGAAGAACATTAGTCTTACAACGAATACAACAGTGCTGAACGTGACTGTTACGGATGCAACTTTAGGTGTTTACACCGTGGTGTTTAATATCACTAACTCCACAGGCAACTCAAATATTACTGCGGATTTGCAAGATGTTAATGCTTTCCACTGGAACTATACGTTGGGTTTATCTACCTTTCCCGATGGAGAATATACTGTTTATGTTGTTACGAACGATACTGTTAACAATTTGAACACTTCCCAACGCACCTGGTTGCGGGTTGATCGAACTCCGCCAGTTCCTGTGATTAACGCAACACGGTTTAACATCACCGATGCGACCCCGGTTATAACATTTAACTACACTGATAATGTGTATAAGAATGCGACGTGTGTATTACTCATAGGTAATGTGAGTTACAACTCATCCATTCGGTTTGTCAACAACACTAAGACTAACTATACGATGAACACAACGTTGGTTGATGGATCGTATGATGTGAGTATTAACTGTACTGATGGATCTGGAGTGCAAGGTGCATCTGCTGCTGTTAATGTGACTGTAAATGCGTCCGAAATGTTTAGTATTGGTATGGATGGAGTTACTTCGAGCGGAGGTACATTGCTTGTCAACGTTAGTAATACTTCCAAGGTTAACAATTGTACGTTTAACGATGGAACAAACGCTGCAAGCAATATGTCACGGGTAGCAGTTGGTACAAGTGCGTTTACCGCAACAATTACTGGTTTGGCCGCGGCGACAGCTCATACCTTAACCGCTACGTGTTGGGACGCTTTTGGTAATAACTTTACCAATACAACCCCAAGCTTTACCACGTTGACTGGAACAACGGCGAGTTCCTCATCAAGTAGCAGTGGCGGCGGCAGTGCTGTTGCCAAGTCTACAACGACCGAACCTGTTGCTGAGGAACCTGTCGCAGCAAGTAGTGGTTCTACAGGAACGGGCTCATCTGGTGGTGCTGCTGGTAGTCGTGGTGCTGATGTTGGTGATGCTGATCAAGCAGCTGGTGCTGCTAATGCTGCTGCAGCCGCTGAAGCTGCTCGTCAAGCTCTTGCTGGTCAAGCAATCTCTGCTAAGCTTCGAGCAATCTTCACAGACTACAGTGCATTGTGGCTTGTCGGTGTGGTGGTCTTGTTAGCAGTAGTCGGAGTTGTGTATTGGCTTAGAATGAGACGAGATTAAAGAGAATTTTATCTTTTTTTTATTTTTTTAAATAATTTTTATTGTGTTCCCGTTGTGAAAGTTGATATTTTCTGTGGTTCCTATTTCTAGAATGTACTGTGCTTTGTTTTGTGGAGCCCAATATTGAAATGGTCTCATTTTTTTTTGTTCTATAACTTGAAATCTTTTGTCAATGAGGGATATTTGTAAAGGAAAGAATACGAACCAGGTATGCAGTGAAATTTTTTTTTCTTTTGGAAAGATCATCAGACAATTTTGCTTCCGGCGAAACATTAATCCTCGTACTTGGGTCAGAAAAGAAGATGCTCTCATTTCGTGAGTGGAGATAATTTCATTTGTGCTTTGGTTTATGATCATGGGAGTTAGGATGTACTTTTCCAGATTTCATCGCCAACATAATGGATATTTTTAATGACTTTTCCAGATTTCAGTTGCTGCATTTCTTCAGCACTGTAGAGTGCAATGCCGACGGCTAATGGTTTTTGATGCTGTTGGTCGATGATTACAACGGGCTGATTACTTTTGGTTTTGGGGTCAATAGAGGTAATTCCTGGACGCATGATATCTGCGCCGTTAATGATAAATTTAATTGCCCCTGTGTCGATGGTTACTTTTGGAAGAAGTGGATTACTGAGGAGGAGTTTTATGGTGGGGATGTAGATATTATTGTATAGGAAGAAAGAAGGTATTTTGTTGATGACAATGATGTTTAGGTTATCATCCTGATATGATTCGAGGAGATCTTTTTTTGAGATTGCAATAGGATATTGTTGGAGAAGTTCTGCCGTATCTTTGGAGCGGAGCTTGGTTCGTTTCACTTTTTTATGGAATGAGTAGGTTTATATATTCTTTCTGTTTTATGTAGGGNNCTTGGACGAAATTGATTTACGTTCTGATTATTGTGTTGTTATATGTTCCGATGGTGTTTGTGGGGGCAAATGTTTTTTTTCCTGAATATACTGGTGTCAATGCGTATTATCAAGGGCCGTATGGTGATTGTTATAGTAAATACCCTTATCCGGAAAAAGTGGATTCAATCTCTACTGAGGAAAGGGCGGTGATTGATGTTCATCAACGTGAATGTCAGGAGCAGTTTCAGCAAGAGCAGCGTGATTTTGAACAGAAAAAGTTAGCGTATGAAGGAAAGAAGTATATTTTTATTGCGCTGTTTAATTTGGCGGTGTTGTTGATTGCGTTGTTTATTCCTTTGCTGCAGGAAAGTGTGGTGATGGGGTTATTTTTAGGAAGCGTGGTGGCGACGTTTGGTGCGACGATTCGGTATTTTGATACGCGGAGCAAGATTGGGTTTGGAGTTTTAGTGGTGACATTTTTTGTGACGTTGTATTTTATTAATAGGAAAAAAGATTCTTTTTTAGATTGGAAAGGAAGGAAGAAGTAGGGTGGGAGTTGGCTAACGTATGCGCTGTTAAACTTCCTGAGCGATAGCGAAAGTGCAACNNCATTTATGGCGGGGTGAGACACTTTCAGCGAATTTCTCATGACTTTGAGAAGATTAGACTTCTGTATAGCAGAGTAAAATTGGTGGGTGGGGCGTTAGATTCCTCTATAACCAAACTTTTTATCGTATTCCTTGTGGTCAATAACATCAAGTACGAAAGCAATAATCTCTATTTCACTTTCTCCCTCAGTTAAAGTGTATAACATTCTCCAAAAAGCAGGAAGCTCTACACGAAAGAGATTTACTGCGGAATATCTTTGTGTGTATTCTTTAGGAATTTTGTCTTTTCCTATGGGATCACCATAGTGGGGATTAGTCTTAATCAATTCTACTTTTTGATTAACCGCTTTGAGAATCATCCGCTCTGTCTTGGAGGTTGGTGCTTCTTCATTGAGATGCTTGTACACTTCTTCGGCTTCTGGAGACAATTTTACGCGCACTATTTTCATAGTTCAAGTCCATCGGCGATTGCTTTTTGGAGATTTGGATTGGGATTGTGTATCCATGTTATGCCTCGCATTGTAACCAAGATTTTATTGCTTAGTTCAAGGTATTCAAGAATAACTTTAAGAGTATTGTGATTTACTTGGCGCGGAAGGCGGTGTTTAAGTTCTGCCACGGTTATGACACTTTCGTTCATGTTTTTCAGAGTATCCTCTACCATAAGTACTGTGTTCAAAGTGGGGGAATGTTCAAGTTCTTGCATTTTCATCGCTCATAGTTATTAACTTGTAACTATTGAATATTAACTTATATTTAAATGTTTCGCCACGTTTTTGCCGTCCCCCACAAAATCTCAAAATATCGCTTATACGACTTACCCACTTCCTCAGATTCAATGAGGCTATCAATGGAAGAGAAGCATTTGAATTTATTAAAAATTATAAAGGAAAGCTTACCGTTGAGTTTCTTGAGAAGACAAACGAGATATTAATGCAAAATACCGGGGTTATTTATCCTGGAAGAGTTCGCTTTTTTCCGGTTAACGTATGCAACTATGCGAAGTTCAATTTCCCCCGATTTCCTCGTGAGGATTTTCCCTCGTGAGCGAAGCGAACAGAGCTGGAAAATCCGATAGAGCTGAAATCAGAGCTGGNNAGTTTTCGCTAACATGAATCAGATTAAATCTCTGCCATTGGCAGGCTAGAATTGGGGGAGTTCTCAGGTAGTTTAGTTAGTGCGTTAGGGGGGAGTTTAGGTAGTTGAGGGTAATAAAACACTATTACTAAGTATCAATTATTATCATTTAGTATCAAATTTATCTGATAGTATCTATTTTCCCCTACAATTTCAAACGTCGAAAGCTTTATATATTACTATCAATTTAGTATCAATAATTATCAAANNGCAGAAAATATCAGCAGCTGCTCAAGCTATTTCACCGCCAATTGTTCCAGAAATTCAAGTATATACGATTGAAGGAAAGAAAATCATTGCAGTTATCATCCAGAAAGCGATTGACAATACTTTCCACACATTCCAAGGCGTGGTTTATATAAAAATAGGGAGTACTCTTAAAAAAATAGAGGGAAATCAATTAGTGGAGTTCTTAAGAAGCAGGCAAATTCTCTGTTTTGATGAAATTTCTGGCGAAGGCACTATAAATAATCTTGACATTGAAAAAATCAAAGGTTATCTCAAAATTCGCGGGCATGATGATTTTTTGAAAAATAACTCAATAGAAAACTTTCTCATTAGCTCAAAACTTGCTTCTAAAAATGGAAGTTTAAAGATTAAGAATGCTACTCTCTTATTTTTTGCTAAAGAGTCGGCAGATTTCTTTCCCCAGATTGAGATTAAACTGGCGCAATTTGATGGCACTGAGCCAGTTAAAATCATCTCTCATCAACTCATTCAATCTGATCCTGTTAATTCTATTGAAAAATCGCTTTCTTTTGTCAAAAAGAATCTTTCTAAAAGCATAGAGATCACTGATAAAGCTAAAAGGGAAGAGAAATTTGAATACCCTATTGATGTCGTGCGAGAAGCTATTGTCAATGCCGTAGCACATAGAGATTATTTCAGCAAGGATGCAATCCAAATTTATCTTTTTAGCAATAGGATTGAGATAACAAGCCCTGGCTCTTTGCCATTTGGGCTACCGAGAGAATTATTTGGGACATTATCGGTACGAAGAAATCCAATTATATATCGCTTATTACGAGATTATGATTATGTAGAAGGTCTTGGCTCAGGTGTTCCACGCATGATAAATTCTATGCGTGAACGTAGTTTGAAAGATCCTGAATTTGGAATTTATGANNCAAGTATGTTAAAAAAGTAGGTTCGTATAGGGGAGCTTATTATTTGTTGAATGAGGAGCGGGTGAAAAAAAGTGAATAATAAAGAGAAAGCAAAGGAGGAAATTAAGCTTCTTGTAGAAAAATATAACCGCTTAGTTGAGGCAGGAAAAGTTAAGTCTTATAATGAAGAAATGACTAAAAAAGANNATTCTGACCGATTTTGAAGGAATTAAAGTTTTTAATGCTGAATGGAAATCAACCAATCCGTTACAAAATATGTTTTTTAGTTTGGGTTGTAACCAATTTTTAGAACGATTTGAACAACTATGGCTTTTATCAAGAGAAAGCTTAGAAAGTGGTGTGATTGATACAGAAGCTGAGAAATGGGGTAAAAAAGCTAAAAAAGTTACTGTTGATAAACAGTTATTAAGTGATTTAACCAGATTTAGAGAATTATTGACTAAAAATATTCTTAAAAATAATGCTTCTAAAAATTTAAGTGCCGAGGAGTTAGACGAAGCCATACAGAGAATAATCGACAGGCTAATTTTTATTCGGACAATTGAAGATAAACAATTAGAAGCTCCAATTTTACAGTCTCTTATTAGAGAGAATCAAACGAAAAGAGTTTACAAAAAACTTAATAATGCTTTTAGAAAAATTGATGATATTTATAACAGTAAACTATTTGCATTTCATTTATGTGAAGAGCTAAATATTGATGATGATGTTTTAGAGAAGATTATCACTGGGTTGTTCAAAACTTCTGACGAGACTGTCCATTACGACTTTTCTGCCATTGAAGCTGATGTTTTAGGAAATATCTATGAGCAATATTTGGGATACCTCTTAAAGAAGACAGAAAAGAGAGGAAAATTAGTAGAAGGTAAAGCTCATCGAAAGGAGCAGGGCATTTATTACACACCCACGTATGTGGTTGATTATATTGTTAAAAACACGATTGGTGAATTGGCTAAAGATAAAAAGGTTGATTTATCAAAGATTAAAGTTCTCGATCCTGCCTGCGGTTCAGGTTCTTTCTTAATGAAAGCATTTGATTATTTGGTTACTTTAGACCGAAAGAAAAATGGAATCACAGAACAAACAAAATTAGATACTTCTGGTGTATCTGCAACGTATGGGCGAAAGATTGAGATTTTGAAAAATAATATTTTTGGTGTTGATTTAGATCCAAAAGCGGTAGAGATTGCACAGTTGAATCTTCTTTTAAAAGCGGCAGAGAAAAAACATAGATTGCCGACATTAGAAGAGAATATTAAAGTAGGGAATAGCTTAATTGACGATTTTACTGTTTCTTCTCGTGCTTTCAAATGGGAAGAGCAGTTTAAAGAGATTATTTCATCTGGGGGGTTTGATGTGGTGGTGGGGAATCCGCCGTATTTTAATTTGCAGACCATAAAGAACAAGAATGAAAACACTTTTTTTGAAAAACAGTATTCTTCTTTTAGAGGAAAAGCGGATATTTTATATCTGTTTATCGAAAAGTCAAATAAACTCCTAAAAGAGGATGGTTATCTAGGGTTTATAGTAGCCAATTATTTCTTACGTTCCCATTATGCAGACAAATTAAGAGAGTTTATATCAAAGAATTATAAAATAGTAAAAATTGCTGATTTTGGAAGTATAAAAATATTTCAAGATGCTAATGTGGATACATCTATTATCATAATGCAAAAATGTTCTGATTATAGCCACAGAAATAAATTTTCTTACGGGTTACTTCTAAATGAGAATTCCATAACTAATTATTTAGAAGATATGTACAGAGGAAAAGAAGTTAATAATAGCAATTATAAAATAACAATCAACAAACAAGTAAATAAAGGTGGCTCGCCCTGGAAATTTGAGGCAGAAAAGATAGCAGAGACAGTTCACTTATCAACTATATGTGATCTTGGCAAAGGCGCGGCTACTGGAAATGATGATATTTTTGTAATTAAAGGTGTATTAGCTAGAAAGTTGAATTTAGAAAAAGAATTGTTAGATCTAGTTGTTGATGACTCCTCTATTGATAGGTATAAATTTAATATCTCAGATTCTGTATTAATAAAAACTAAAAGAGGAACGGACATTTCAAATTTCCCAAATATTAAGAGGTATTTAGAAAGCAAGAAAGACGAGTTAAAGAAGCGATATGCCGTTCAAAAAGAAGGATTGAATTGGTTCGAAATAGTCAGATATAATGATGACATTTTTGGAACAAATGTTAAAGAGCAAATATATGCTTATTATAGATCAACACACAATAAATTTGCCTACAGCGAAAAAAGACTTGTTACTTTAACTACTACTTTTGTCTTAACTCTTAAAGAACAGAGTAATATTAACTTAAAATATCTTCTTGCTCTGCTTAATTCTAATTTTATTGAATATTATTCTAGAAAAAATGCTAAAAAAATGGGGAAATGTTTTGAATATTCTTCTAATTTTATAGGTTCCATCCCTGTAAAAATCATTTCTGAATCCCAACAACAACCCATCATAAAACTCGTCGACCGTATGCTCTCCCTCAACAAGCGTCTTAACGAACTGAAAGACAAATCCACCGATGAAAAAGCTAGGATTGAAGCAGAAATCAAGAAAACAGACCAAGAGATAGATGAATTGGTGTATGAACTTTATGGCATAACTAAAGAAGAAAAAAATATTATTGAGGAGAGTTTGAGATGAGTAAACTTTTGAGATGGATTATTGGTATTTTAGTGTTTATTTATATAATCGCATCTCTATCAATTAATAATGTTGCTACATTCACGATACAGCCAAAGATATGCCCCCTAACTTTTTGTGTTAGTGGCTTACCGATAAATGTTCAATTAGAGTTTGATAAAAATATCAGCGGAAGTGTTGAAATCAGTTCAAAAAGTACCGTTGAAAAAGAAAAGAGTTACGATTTTACTGGAGGAAAGCTCAGTCTTGACATTCCAACTGAAAATAATTTACCCACTAATGTCTATAATCTAAATATTAAATTAAGTTCTTCGTGGTGGAATATAATCTTAGACCCAATACGCTTTTTTAGATCTTCTTTAATCGGGAAAGATGAAGACTTAGAATTTGGATATCCGGACATATCTGTTGTTCAGGAAGGAGAGAAGCCTACTAAAGAAGGAATCCATTACAAACAGATAAACCTCCAGAATAATGATAAACAAGAATGGAATTGTAAGATTCGATTAAGCGTAAGTGAAAGATCAGAAGTATCTCCATCCGATTTTCATTCCTTAAAATCGTCAGAACATCGTGATTTTTATGATACTGAACCAAAAATGATTCTATTAAGTGGTCCAACATATGGTTTTACAAATATTGACATAAAATCGCCTTCATGTAAAGACAGAATAGCTGTTGATATATCCCCAGTATGTATCATAAACAACATTGAAATTGAATTATTAAGTCAGAAATATTCGAAGGAAACTCCAATCCCAGATAATAGATGTTAGTGATTATAAAAATGCCCCAAACCACCCTAACCGGAAAAGAATTGCCAGAAGAAGAATTCTGGGCAGAAGGCTCTTTCATAGAATCTTGCAGCAATGAAGACTGGGAACTGAAAAAGAGAACATTCCACATGAAGCACAATGAAGAGATGAATTACAACTGCAAACAATGCAACGTTAAAATATCCGCACATAATAAAGACTGGCACGCCAATTTGTGTGATAAATGCTTTGATAAGATGGTGGATGAAAAATGAAGGATACAACTAAACAAAGAATTCAACAAAAAATAACCGCCACTTATGTTCCATTAAGAGAACTGATTTTCGAGGACAATGGAAGAAAAGTTAATGTTATAAAAAATTTTACTAATTATTCGCCGGTTTTGGCGAGTGTTGAGCTTATTATCTATAGTTTTATGAAAGCAAATAAAAATACTTGTGACCCGGATATATTAAAGGCCCTAACAAGAATAAGAAGAAACCCCTTGCAGGAATTTTCACATTCAGAAGAAGATGCTTTAGCCTTTGCTATCCAGTATGGGCTAAGCAGGGGGTTGCAACAAAAGAGGCTTGCTATCAACGAAGTTCATGCTTTACTTGACTGGCTGATTCATGAGGTTGAGGGAAGAATGCAGAAAAATGAGGGCTATATTGAATGGTTAAAAGAGTTCATGAATAACAATCCCCAAAATGCAGTTGTAGGTGATAAAAAATGATGATGGAGCCATTCCATGCGAGGTTTTTGGACATTGCTAAAAAAGAAACAAGAGGTATAATCATTCCGCCTGGAAAAAATATTCCTGCGGGAGAATATTTCCTGACTGAAAGTTACTGCAATGATAATGATTGTGATTGCAGAAGAGTATTCATTAATATTATACATAATGAGAATATGGTTGCTACAATTGGTTACGGCTGGGAAAATTTAAAGTTTTATGAAGAATGGATAGGAGATAAGCTCATGGCAGTGGATGTTAAAGGGCCGATTTTAGAATTAGGCGGTCAACAGTCACCATATTCTGAAGAATTGTTGAAATTGTTTAAAGAAGTCATGGTACATGACACCACTTTTATTGAAAGATTGAAAAAGCATTATGCAATGTTTAAATCTAGTAAAAAGAAAAAAATAGGAAGAAATGAGCACTGCCCTTGCGGTTCAGGTAAAAAATATAAAAAATGCTGTTTAGATAAAGATACGGGGGGTTTATGCTTATGAGTATTAAAGAAAGAATTGCAATCATCGAGAATGATGACAAAGAGATAGAATGGCATGTATTGCACCAATTATTAGAATTAGCCATGTCTGTAACTGGGAGAGGTTATGTTAGTGATGACTATACCAAATTTATAGAGATTGAAATCGGCGATATTACTATATTTTCTGATCCATATTATGGAACGGTGCAGATTGATGAAACGGAAATAGATAGTAAAACTATTCAGAAACTTATTACTGAGGTTAAGAAAAGGCTGCTTCAATTTGATAAAAATATTGAAACTATTAGGGATAAAGCTGCATCAGAGATTTTTGATAAGCCCATTAACTGGTTAGAGAATATTTAAAATGACATCAAAAAACAACTTCATCGGCAAATGGCGTATCCTGGAGATGAGCACCTGGGACAAAGAGTATTTTGACGAAGAAGTTCTCGCACATATTAAAATAGAAAAAAATCTTATGGGAACCTTTCATTTTGGCTATGTTCAAGGACAGATAGATGGAAAAATTGGAAAGCGCTCAGATGGCGAATACTTTGAATTTACTTTTGATGGAAGTGATAATGGTGGCGGCGATGATGTCTCCGGAAGCGGCTGGATTAAGCTAAGAGATGATAATCATGCAGAAGGAGAAATAAAATTTCATTTAGGTGATTATTCCACATTTCAACTAAAGAGGATGAAAAAATGAAAAACGATATTTTGCTGGAATTGTATAATTACTGCTACCAAAAATACAATAAAACTGAAATGACTCAATTTATAAACAGCTTAGAAGACGAATTTCCCTATCACATTGAAGGAATGGACACTAATAATTTTATTCGTAGTTTTATGGATTGGTTTGTTCTAGAGAAAATAATACCCAAAACTGGGAAAAGATTAACTGAATCGTATGTTGAAGATCATCCTGAACTAGATGAAGAAACAAAACAAAAAATTCTGAGCATTAAAAATATCATTGTCTCAGAATTTGTGGTGATTGCTAAAAACGGCTTGAATCTAAAACTAAAAGACAGTAAAAATGGAAATTATTATCCTGTGGTACAAATTTCAAATAACCCGCAAATCCAAGCAAACACCATGATTTTAGGGCGGATTTTTCCTTGGGGCAATATCTATCGTTTTGCTGGTGTCATGGCTCTTGCTCATACACCAATGATACTTGATCCAGACATTATGATGCACCATTATGAAAAAAAAGAAATAGGGCGAGCTGAGAGCTTTATTCTTTCACCATCCACAAAACTTACTGCGGTTCTCAATAAATATCCTTTTCAATGGGTAGATGGCATTTGTAGTATTCTATCTATAGGAACTGGAGGAAGAAAGAATGATAAAGCAAGAGATATTGCTGAAAAAATTGTGACTGACCTTCCAGCAATTATTAATAAACTGCCCGATAAATCAAAAGAAGCTTTAAAGTTCATACTACAAAATGGCGGTTCTGTTAAATATAGTCTGCTCAAAGACTACGATGATGAAATATCCTGGTGGTGGAATAACCATCCTCCTAAATCTACCATTGGTTCATTGAGATTACATGGGTTGGTTGTCGTTGGAAAAATGCCTCGAGGCACTAAACTGTACAAAACGGCACTGATACCAAGAGAATTACAAGAAAAAATAATGGCTATTATTAACCATGATTGACACCACTTTAATCGACCGCTTAACTGTACT
>DUGB01000010.1 GCA_013331555.1 Candidatus Woesearchaeota archaeon | reverse complement strand
GATATAAATTAGTGGAGAAGCTGAGTTGGTACTATAAATTGTGGGCTAAACCGAAAGCATTTGACAAAAAGTGTCAAATGCTGAAGAAAACCTACCAGAATTATTTATTGGATGAAGCCGGTTAAACATTTTTGTCCCAAGATAATGGTCTATTCTTTTTCCTAAGTCGGCTCCTGCATCTCCCAGATGAAATTCGGTTGCTCCTGCGGTTAGATACATTTCTTCTAATTCTGGGAGTACTCCTCCAGAAATAGTAATAATGGGCAATTGAGGGAATTGTTGTCGTACTTCGTACACGAGAGCGGCAGCTCCGGCTTCTAGATGATAGTAATCTTGTCCTCTTTGGTGAAAACGTAATCTTGCTGCAGCTTCTTCATTTCTTTTTATAAATTCTCCAAAATGGGGCAATCTTTCAAATTGTCCTGATGCAAGTAACCCAGTGAGATACAAATCAGGAGTTAGCTCTTGAAGTATTCTTTGTGCTTCTTGTGCATTGTTTGGAAGTATTTGCAGGTTTACTCTATCTTCCAATATTGGTTCAAGTATCCAACTTCCAGTTGCTATATCATACCAAACGATTGTTTTTTTTGTTGTCATTTTCTTTTCTCCTTATTTCTTTAATTCATATTTGCATTAGCGTACACCAAAGGTGTATACGTTGTAAAGCAGGTTCCTTGACCTTGAGCGGTGTCTACGCGAACATAACTGCCAGTACGGGCCAAAATAGCAGCAGAAAGTCCAAGTCCAACACCATGTGGTTGTCCATCGCCTGCTTTTGTTGTAACTCCTGGTCTGAAAATAGTTGGTAAAATTCCTTCAGGAATTCCCGTACCTTGATCGGTGACTGAGACGCATACAAAAGGAGAGTCAGGCCTATAATTTGCATTTCCTGGAGTGACTGATAGATTAATATCAACATAAAGTTGTCTCTCTGCTTTGAGAGTTGCGTCTAAAGCGTTGGATACAAAATTATGCCATAGTACGGCCATTGACGGTCCGTAGCCTGTACAAAGATCATTGATGTTACCAGAAACAGTGCAGCTTCCGCCGCGAAAACCAAGATTAAACTTACCTGTAAAATATGTTCCAATTTCGGTTAGTATTTCTCGAGGATTGAATGGTTTTGCTTTCTCACTTCTTTTAACTCCATCCGTGAGTTGTTGAATTGCTTTTAGGTGGCGTTCTAACTTTTGGATTGTTTGGTAAACTCCTGTAAGTTCGTCTTTGTCTTCTTCATTTAATTCTCCTTCTTCGCGTAGGCGTAATGTAGAGACAAGTACGTCTTCAATATTCCTTTCAAACTGGTTGTATATTCTTGATGCGATTACTCTTTGTTCGTCCGTTACTAAATATTTTAGGGCACTCGTGACACCATTCAAATGATCGAGGGTTGACTGCATCCCAAGGAGAGTTATTCTATCAAGACCAGAGGCGTGATGTTCATATTCTCCTGTTTCGGCGATAGCTCTTAGTGTGTCGTCAAATGTATTTCCAACATACAACCCCACGGCGGGACTGGGTCTGTCTCCTTTTCGTCTTCCTAAAAGGTTCTCAACTTCTCTTAGGACTTGATCTTTCGTCTCATCATCTGAATCGGTGAGAGCTTCACAAATTTGCCCAAGGTTAGTAATTTTGAACCTTAAGCTCGGTGGTAAGAACGTATAAGTTCCATTTTCTATTCTTTGGACAATTTTACCTGCCCATCTAGCACTTACTTTCAATAATCCCTCGTTACTTTCGAGAGTAGTGTTCTTATCTTTGGGATCGTAATGTTGAGAAGCCAAATTTCGAACGATGCTTAAAGCAGCTGACATAGATTGGAAACCAGTCTGGACATCTCTAAGATCTCCAATTTCTCCGTAAAGTAACCGCTGAACGGTCCCCATTGGTCCGGTAAATACATTGGATAGATCGTGTTGTAGTTGCTCACCAACAGCTAATCGTACTTCAAGATCAGTAGGTCGTTCAATTGCTATTGGTCTGACAATGCAAGCGTGTTGATACCCCTCTGTGGGTTCAGCTTCAAGAACTTCATAACCGATATCTTCATCAAGAAGCAATATTCTCTGCTCCACTCCTTGTACAAGTTCTGGTCTTAATTCAATCATTGGCGGCATAGTGTTGTCGAGAATGAGCTTCTCTTTATAAAAATTGTTATAATTAACTACTTATAAATAGTGTATGTTTTTTTGTAGAAATGTTTTTAAAGTACTGGCGGTCTGAAAAGTATATGGAGAATATACCTTTTCGTGTTGGAGATCAAGAACTCTATTTATATCTTCCTGAAGCTGAAGGAAACCCTCGAAGGCAAATTGATACTCTTGTACAAGGATATTGGAAGGGAAAAGATTTAGAAATTGATGGTTGGCTTCCTGGTCGTCGGTTTGGTCCAACAGATTCTCCAATAACACCTTTACTTAATTCTTTTTTGCCGAATGCTGGATTTACTTTTGCGTATCAGCGTCGAGGGTCACAATCAAGTGCGAGGGTTTTAGTCTGTCCTCCATCTCAACAGTGGCAAAGCTGGTTGCGGTTTGCTATCGATTACTATACGAAACCTCTTATTCACGAAGAAGCTCATCGTGCAACACCTTACATTCCCTTTTTCTGTACGTTAGATGGAATAGATCCTCTTCCTCGTAACGATCGTCCGTCTTTCGTTGCTTATACTGATTTTAAAGATCCGAAAGTTTCTGAACAAAAAGGCAAAAAAGCTCTTCGTCTTGATCTTGAGCGCAAGGCTAATGGTTTGGAAGAACAGCTTGGAATCGTGATTGTTCGATAGACTGTTGAGGTTTTACTCACTTAACTTCATTCCACGTTCTTTACTTTCTTCCCATCCCGAAGTCGTTATTTGAATGAACTCGGCGTTGTGATGTAATTCATCCATCGTTGCTGCGCCGCAATAACTCATACCACTTTGGATGCCTTTCACGAGACCTTTTATGACATCGCTTACTGGTCCTTTGTAGTCCACTAGAATTGCGACGCCTTCGACAAAGACATCGACTTTTTCTTTAATTGATTTGTGTTCTTTACTTTCCTGTCGTTCGTGGTTGCTGTCATAGGAAGCGCTGCCCATATAGCGTTTGTATCTTTTGCCGTCTTTGGCAATTATTAATCCGGGTGCTTCGTCTGTTCCAGCAAAGAAACTGCCTGAGAACACCGTACTTGCACCAGCAGCGAGTGCTTTAGCAGCGTCGCCAGGTAGTTTCATTCCGCCATCAGCACAGACCGGTAGATTATATTGTTTCGCAATACCTACGACGTCCATAATGGCGGTGAGTTGTGGCACTCCAGCACCAGACATTAAGCGGGTCGTACAGACGGGTGAAGGTCCAATGCCCACTTTAAGTCCGTCTGCTCCTGCTTTAATGAGATCTTCTGCTGCCTTTGCTGTGGCGATGTTTCCGGCCATGATGTCTACGACGAAATTCTTCTTGAGTTCTTTGATTTGATTAATGGCAAGGTCTGAATGACAATGGGCAATGTCGAGGATGATCACGTCAGCACCAGCGTCAATCAATGTTTTCGCTCTTACGAGTGTGTCTTTGACTCCTACTGCCGCCCCGACAAGCAAGCTCCCTTTTTTGTCGCGGGAGGCATTGGGCCAGTATTCTAATTTTTTAATATCTTGGGTGGTGATGAGTCCGTACACTTTTCCATTGTTGACGAGAGGCAATTTTTCAATCCGATGCTGGTGCAGAATTTTTTTTGCTTCTTCTAATGTAATTGTAGGCAACGCGGTGATTAAACGTTCTTTTAGTGTCATGACATCTCTAATCAGTTTAGTGTGGTCGTCTTCAAAGAGATAATCCCGAGAAGTGAAAATGCCAATAAGCTCGTCATGTTGTTGGACCAGAAGGCTGGTAACATTCTCTGTTTTCATAATGCGGATTGCTTCCCCTAGAGTAATAAATGGTGGAACGGTTATGGGATGTTCAATGATATAACTTGTACTCCGTTTGACTTTTTTGACTTCTTCTACTTGTTCAGCAATAGTTCCAAATTGGTGGATCACTCCCAATCCCCCTTCTCTTGCTAAAGCAATGGCCATTTTGTGTTCGGTGACGGTAGCCATATTTGCGCTGACTAAAGGACTATTTAATGAGATGTTTCTCGTGAATTTTGTTTTGAGGTCGGCTTCGTTGCGGGACTGGAGCGGACTACGTTTTGGAACAAGAAGAACATCATTAAACGTGAGACCGAGACGGATTGGATTCATACCAATATATTCGAGGTTATTTTTTAGTTTAAATTGATTATGGGATTAGAAACGCTATGATGAAGTTAGAGCTGTCTTTTTCCAGATTGTGGTGTAGATGGTGCATATTTGGTGTTGTATCCTGGGTTTGATTTTGGGCGTAACTTGTTTGGGTATTGGATGTCGGTTTTAACATCATGGGAAACAACTTTAAGTGATTTGAATACATCGTAGGGGTTAGGTATGTTGCTAATGGTATAAGGGCGTTGCATGTAGTTCTTGCGGGGATAGGTAAAAGAACCGGCTGTGGAAAGAATAATACTACCTGTATCTCCGCCAAAGAGTTTGTCGAAGAATCCAACATTCACTTCGGCATTGGTCATGTTGTCATAATCTACAATTTCAAAATCTCTTCCAATAAGTCCTTTTTGGAAGATTACTCGTTTATCGGTAATGGCGTAATATGTGTGTTTGTACACAAGGGAGTTATACATTGCCGGACCAATGAGCATACCAATTCCCACCCAAAAATGCGGTGTGAGGAAGATGATGTAACGCAGTGGTCCTTCACCGAAAAAAGAAAAGAGTACAAAGATAGAAAGGATGCCCGACCAAAAGACTCCAAAGATGGTGAGAAGGAATGAACGACTAAAGAAAAACGGCCAAAATTTAGGCTGGCCTTCCCAGAGTATTTTTTCTTTGTGATCAATTACTTTCTCAAGTTCGCGCATTGTTTTTCTTTTTGAATCCATATTTTATAATCTTTACGATTCAAAAACACAAATCTTTTAATCCTTCTTCAATGGTGGAGAATCATGGGCTTGTACACGATTACTTATGCGCCAAGGACTTCAGCACAGATTGTGGGACAGCAGTTAGGTCTAGCACAGTTGAAAGACTTTGTGCTACGTTACACAGAGCAGAAGAAAAAAGCGGCATTGATTTATGGTCCGATTGGGAACGGAAAAACGTGTTCGGTCTATGCGCTTGCGCAGGAGTTAGGTTATGATCTCATTGAGATGAATGCTTCTGATATACGTAATGAAGCAGCGATGAGGTCTTTTTTAGGGTCAACATTAGGACAACAGTCGTTGTTCTTTATGCCAAAGATTATTTTGGTCGATGAAATTGATGCGTTGTCTGGCGTGCATGATCGCGGTGCTGTTTCTGCGTTGTTGAAAGCATTAGAGCATTCTTCCTTTCCGGTAATCTTGACGGCGAATGATGCGTTTGAGAGCAAGTTGAAATCACTTCAGAAAGAATGTCTGATGATTCACTTTCCAGCACTTGATTATGCTGTTATTCACACAGTCTTGCAGCGGATTTGCACGGTTGAAAAGATTAATGTTGAAGATAAAGCGTTAAGTTCATTAGCAAGACAAGCGGATGGTGATCTCCGTTCGGCGTTAATTGATCTGCAGATTTGCGCTACTCAAGGCAGGATTATATTCCAAGATGTTGCTGGACTTTCTGATCGCAGACGGAAATCGTCTATTCTTCAAGCGCTGGCGATCATTCTGAAATCTTCTTCTATTGCTACGGCCAGATTTGCGCTGGATAATGTTGATATGGATATGAATGAGATCATGCTTTGGCTGGATGCGAACGTGCACAGGGAATATCTCTCAGTTGCAGATCTGGCTCGAGCGTATGAATTTCTTGCTCGTGCTGATGTTTTTCAAGGCAGAATTAAGCGTCAGCAGCATTGGCGTTTCTTGAGTTACATGACGGATTTATTGACGGCGGGTATTTCATCAGCAAAAGATGTGCGCAATGCGCAGTTTGTGGAGTACAAGCCGACGATGAGGATTTTACAATTGTGGCAGGCGAAGATGAAGTATGGCCAGCGAAAAGAAATCGCGGCAAAAATGGCTCGGCAAGGGCATTATTCCCAACGCCGAGCGGTTGGTGATGTCAGTCATTTGCGTTTTTTTCTTCGCGGGAAAAATAGTGCGATAATTAGGAAAGAGTTGGATTTAACGGATGATGAGATGGAATGGTTGAGACGTTAAATCTCATTGAGTAACAAGAGAATTATCTCACTTAAGTCTCAGAGGCTCTCTCTGCAACAGTTCTCACTCTCAACGCTCTGCAAGTGAGATTAAGCCACCAGCCCATGGTTGGGCCGATGAAAGGAGAAAGATAAAATAATCCTGCTATACCATCAGTGATTTTCTCGAAATCTACTGTTCCACTTGAAACTATGCTGCCTATTCCTGCGCAGATGCCGTAGGTGTAGGTTTCAAATGTATTGAATGCTGCGAGTTCTACTAGACTTTTTCTTACTCTACTACTTTCTTCCGAAGTGTTCGTGAATTTATACCATTCTCTCCGCCAACGGGCATAAGGTGTTCCCGTGACGGTATTTATTGCGGTTGCAGTTCCCCGAGCGGCTACGATTTCCAATCCTCGCAGACCCGCTTGAAAGTAATCTACTCCTGTGCCAATAAACAACGAGTAGGTTATTTTTCCGAGAGTATCGGCTAGGTTTTCTCGTTTGGTGTACTGTTGTTCTTGGTTGAGAAGTTGGTCAAGAGTCATTTTCGTATCATTTTCTTTAATTTCTTATGGTTCGTCTTTCCATAAATAATATCTCAATTTCTCTCACTCTTTCTTCGATAGATTCAGAAAAAATAGTAATTTCTATTTGTGGTGATTCGCTTTTATCCCAACTTTGACAGATAAATA
>DUGB01000093.1 GCA_013331555.1 Candidatus Woesearchaeota archaeon | reverse complement strand
GAATTATTTATTGGATGAAGCCCCAGTCATAAAAACATTCTTAAACAATCTCACTATTCCAATCTGTATGTCCAAAAAGAGGGAAACAATTATTGTTCTGAGTGCTCATTCTGATGACTTTGTCCTGGGAGCAGGAGGAACAATTGCTAATTACACAAAAGAAAGGAAAAAAGTCATCGCCATCGTTTTCTCATACGGTGAAAACTCGCACCCCTGGTTAAAAGAAAAAGTTGTCCAAAAGATGCGTTCGGATGAAACTTTTGAAGCGAGTAAAATTCTGCACTGCAAAACTTACTTTTTTGACTGTCGGGAACTTCATTTCACCGAAGATTATCACCAGAAAAACATTGAACAAAAGATGATTCAGCTTATAACAAAAGAAAAACCAACTAAGATCTTCACCCACAGCCACGAAGATCCTCATCCGGATCATAAAGCTGTACATAATATAACGTTAAATCTCCTGGAAAAATTACCTTCATCAAATCAGCCAGAAGTATACATGTACTCCATCTGGAATCCCGTCTCTTTCCGCACAAAATATCCTGCTTTGTACAATAATATTTCTACCACATTCAAAACAAAAATGGAGGCTCTTAAAACTTTCCGCAGTCAGCGTATTATTATCAGTTACCCTCTCCTGATCCTCATTTGGAGAAATTTTTTCGAAGGATTCAAAACTCGCTCCCGTTTTGCGGAAAAGTTTTTTAGAATCAAATAAAATACCCCGCTTGACAAACAAATGAAGCCGAAACTCCTCCTCATCGCTGACACATACTATCCTAAAGTAGATGGCACATTAAAGTTCATGGAAGAATTCTTACAGCGTTCACGGCACGATTTTGAAATCTCACTCCTTGTCCCCGATTTTGGCATACGAAAAGGAAATAATATTACGTATGTAGAAACATCAAAATATCTTAATATTTCTGGATATCCAAGCATTAAGCTCTCTTTCAAAAATATCTCTCTCATTAAAAAAACAATCAAAGAAGCAGATCTCGTCTTTATTCAAGGTCCTGCCCTTTTAAGTTATATTAGCATTTATTATAGTTCAAAATTAGGCAAAAAAACACTCTTTTACTTACACACTATTTCTTGGGAATTATTTCAGCAATTTGCACCACCATTCCTAAACAAGCTTCTGTACGCATTCGTCAAAAGAATGTCAACCGCATTGTACAATCGCTGTGATGAACTCCTCGTACCGTATCCTGAACTTAAAGACCATCTTACCGCAAACGGCGTAAAGACATCTATTAACATCGCAAAATTAGGAGTTGACATCGACCTTTTTTCTCCTCCTAAAGACAGCCACGCGATGCGAAAAAAACTCCATCTTCCCCTCAAAGAAAAAATAATCGGCTACGTCGGAAGAGTATCAAAAGAAAAGAATGTAACTGTTCTGCGGCAAGCGTTTCATAAACTGGCATCAAAAAACACCCATCTTCTGATCGTTGGAGATGGGCCGGAAGATCAAATTGTACCGTTCCGCACAACATCTCGCTGCACGGTAACAGGATTTGTCAACAATGTTCAAGACTATCTTCAAGCCATGGATATCTTTGTCATGCCCAGCCTGACCGAAACAACATCCCTCACAACATTGGAAGCAATGGCATCAGGACTGCCCGTTATCGCCACAAAAGTGGGATTTATCAAAGAATATATTAGTAAAGACTACAATGGCATTTTTTTCCCTAAAAATAGTTCCTCCTTTCTTGCTGTTAAAATCGAAAAACTGCTCAAAAGCCCAGTCCTGCGCCAAAAACTGGGCCAAAACGCCCGAAAAACAATTGTATACTCTTTTTCCTGGGACCGTTCTATCAACAGAATCAAACGAATTCTCCTCCACCATATCTAAAACATATACTTTTGACCATAAAACATATACTACTATAAAATATAAGCAAAAAGTTTAAAAGAGAAGCGTTAAGTGCGGGAATAATGGCCAAACACGAAAAATACCATGATGAAGAAGAGGAAATAAAAGAAGAAGAGACCGCAGATGAAACGACCGTTGAAACATCTGAAGAGGGCTTCATGAAAGGATACGCAGACGAAGAAGAAGTTGAAGAATGCGCTGAGTGTGGCACTGCCATCCGTGAAGAGAAAAAAGCGATGAGAGAAATTGAAGGAGAAAAATATGTGTTTTGCTCCAAGAACTGCGCAGATGAATTCGAAGAAAGCATTGGCAACTAGTAGAATTATAGTTTTTTTATTAAATTTTTATTAACCCCTCATTAATCTGTTTGGAGAATGAGGATTACCGCTTTGTAAACTTTCTAATTGCGCTGATAATCCCACTAATTTTGCAGAATAGGCAGAGGTATTGAAAGTGGGATGGGTGTTATTCATCCAAGGATGATTCAAAGCGTCTTGTTTTAATTGATTGGATCTTTGAACCCCAGCATAATTTTTTCTCCAGTCTCTTTCCCATATTTCTTTATTCCGAGATGATTCTCTTAACTGAGCAGATAAATCTGTTCGAGCATCTGACCATTTATCAACCACAGCAGGATGTATCTCTTGAATATGCCTCACAAATTCTCCGAATAATGCTTCTGCTTCNNACAATTCCATCAAACTCATCTAATAATTTTGGAAATCCTAAATAATCTAATTGACCCAATATTTGATTTATTTCTTCCCTTACGGCCTGATTTTTATTTACATAATCAGGATTACGATATGCTTGTTCTTCTTCAACACTCTGTTTAAGATTATCTTCCGCTTTTTGTTTAAGATAGGCCCAATCACCTCTTAATGCAAATATAACATCCCTCATACTAAAAGGAGGACCAAACCAAGCTTCAGAAATCATGGAGAAACCATTTAAAAAAGTTGGTTTACGTTCATCGTATTTGCTCAAGCCTTCTAAAACCAATTTTGCTCTCCCTTGAACACGCCAGTGTTGATCTTCAAAAATATCTTTAAGCCAATTTTCAACATCGTAGGATCTCAGGGCCACTTTAGATACATGAATAAGAGCCTCAACTAAATCTATATCGCGTTTAACACTAACCCCATGTTCATCAAGGCAAGTCTCTTCAGCCATGTATACTTTTTTCGGTAGATTCAGTACTCCAGACGGATCTCTACAAAGATCATGATTAGCAAGATAATCAGACCAGCGTTTAGCATCCCCTAACTTTACACGTAAACTATCTTCCCTTGCTTTCCAAGCAGCGACTTGTGCTCTGGGTTGTGGATCATCTACTACTTCAGGATGATACACAGCATTAACAATGCCATTATAAATTACTCTCAATTGCTCTTCATCAAATTCTCTAAATCCTAGATGCCTCAAAAACGAAACGATCTCATGATGGCGTTTAAAATAAGTGTAAAGATCAGACCACGAATTAACACCCCTCAATTCCTCCACTCGTTCATGCATATAGGTTAATCCTTCTTTAGCATCGCTATGAACCATTTGATACTGTGATGCCCTCAATGCAATTCCAATTTTGTTTTCTAAACTATCAGTCATTTTTATAATTCCTGCCTTCTCCTCTTCTTGAGAGAAAGAAGCACTCCCGCAGCTAAACCACTCCCCGCACCAGTAAGAGTATACCACATCATTTTTGAAGAATACATTCTCTTTTTTTGGATATAATCATCAACCAAACTTTCTTGATGTTCTATTCCAGCTTCTATTGAATCACCAACGAAAGGAATCTTACTAACTAACCATTTACCCAAGTCTGTAGCTCCCTCAGTAACACTTTTCGCTGTATCAATATATCGTCTATCTTTAGCAATTTCTTCTCGATCCGGAGATAGAATATCCCATTCTCTTAATTTTTGAAAAGATTCAATCCCATGTTTAAATTGATATGCTTTGACTATAGGATTTTTTTCCATTCTTCTTAATTCATCTGCTAAATGAGTATATCTAGTTGCAGAGAAACCACCATATGCTCCGGCAAGCGTAAGAACAACAATTGCAACATATTCCGCTCCTTTTCGTAGGAATAAACGTATGGTAGAAGCTGATTTATAACCAACAGAACTAGAGAGGGAACCATAATCTGTTTCCCTAGATAAAGTAATAGTTCCCTCAGAAGGACTTGCTCTCAGACCAGGAATACAGCCCACATTTTCACTCACCACATGTTCCAAACCTTGTTCTGAAACAATCATTCGAGGAGGAGATAGAGAACCACTACCTAATTCATAGAGAGAAGAGTGATATCGAGTGCTTAATACCGGCGGAGGGCAACCCCCTATTTGTTCATAATATTGAGCTAGTACGGCAACTCTATCACTGCTAGTTGTGAAAGAATCCAAGTCAATACCTAGTTTTGCTTCAATTTTTTTCCTCTCATCTGGGGTTAATGACCTCCAAATCCGATTAATTGAAGCACTCATGAGTAGTTAAAATGTTGAGAGTATATAATCTTTTCTTAGGAATAGGCTCTGTTGAAAGTGTGAGTAGTGTGAAGAAGTGAATCACGCTATCTCCCTCGTTAGAACAAGTTAAAGAGCGGATTTCCCGCACTTTCATGACTTCCAAAACCTTTTCTCAATTTTCTTCAAATTCCAGCAATTCAGCACATCCTTCTTCTCCAGCCACCCGCGCCGAGCGCTTAAAACACCATAGGAGTACGCTTCAAGCCCGCGGACGTCATGCGCATCTGTACTCAGTGCAAATAGACACCCTTTGTCACGAGCCGATTTTATTTCCATCCCCGATAAGTCCATCCGTTGCGGTGCAGCATTGATTTCCAGAAAAACATTATTTCGTCGCGCAGTGTCAAAAACGTCATCAAGCCGCAAGGAAAGCGGTTCACGAACATTTAAAATACGATCCATAGGATGGCCTAAAATATGGATTGGATAATTTTCCATTGCTGTGCACACTCGCTTCGTCATCTCATTCTCTGACATAGACAGACCAACATGAACAGAAGCGACAACCACATCCAAAGCACGTAGTTTTGCGCGTGAGAGTGGCAATGTTCCATCTTTAAAAATATCAATTTCCACTCCGCTAAAAACGCGAATCCCGACTTTTTTACGCACTATTTCAATTTCAGCTAAATAGTTCACCAAGCGTTTTTCATTGAGCGGATTCGTAATCCCAATATGACCATAATGATCGTTGAATGACACAAACTCAAATCCCATCTGTTCTGCTTTCTGTGCCATTGCCAAAAGCGAATCATTTCCATCACTCCACGTTGAATGGTTGTGGAACACACCGCGTATATCCTTCTTCGCTACCAACGAAGGCAATGTTCTTTTCAAAGCCACGGCAATTTCCCCTCTATTCTCGCGTAATTCCGGCTCAATATAGTTCATCCCAAGCTTGTCGTAAATTTCGTTCTCTGTTCTACCAGCAATCCATCTTTTCTTCTTGACCGTAAAAAGACCATATTCACTCAACGTATAGCCTTTGCTTAACGCAAATTTTCGCAACGCCACATTATGCTCTTTATTGCCGATAAAATAATTCATTGCAGAACCAAATTCTTTCTCTCCAACTACTCGTAGATCTATACTCAATCCATTCTCTAAACGCACAGAACTTTTCGTCGTTCCTTTGCTTAAAACCTCAACAACCCCCGGCAAGGTTACAAACAAATCCATTACTTTTGAAGGAGAAGACGAAATGACAAGAAAATCTAAATCACCCACGGTTTCTTTACCACGCCGGAAGGAACCGGCAACTTCCACACGCTTGACCAGAGAAGATTTTCCTAAGCGTTGCAAAACATCGTTCACAATCAGGACGACTTGCGCATATAAAAAACGTCTCGGTCGAGTACGAATAACTTCAATGCCTTTCAACAAAACCATTTCTGTTTTCTCACCAAAACCAGGAAGTTCTCGTACTTTATGGTCTTGTAATGCTTTCTCTAGATCAGCAACGGTTTTAACACCAAGTTTTTGATAAAGCACTTGGATTTTCTTAATCCCAAGAAAAGGAATTTCTCCCAGACTTTCTAAATCAATGGGAACTTCTTTTTTCAGTTTCTCATAATATCCTGATTTCCCTTTTTCAATAATTTCACTCACTTTCTCAGCAATATGCTTGCCAACACCAGGAATGTTCTCGAGCTCGCCACGATTATAAACATCGGCAATGTCTTCCGTTAATGATTCCACCGCCAACGCCACTTTCCGGTACGCTTGCGGTTTAAATTCAACATCCTGAAATTCCAGAATATCAGCAACCCTGTTCAGAATATCAGCAACAAGTTTATTCTTCATCTATCCCCAGAAGAAATAAGAACAGAAGAGTATTTATAGTTTATGATTAAAAAACAAACAGATGACCAAACCAAAAAGAACAATCCAAAAACATCCGCAGTCAGATCTCTTAGAACATACTCCTGATGACCTCCGCTGGGCTACGCCCGATATCGTTGCTCTCTACCGTGCAAAACGGCTCCAATGTAAAGTCATTGCTGATCTCGGCTGTGGGATTGGCTTCCAAGCATTCGCCTTTGCGAAACATTGTCAAAAAGTATACGCCATAGAAATAAACAAAGAAAAAATTGCGCGAGCCGAGAAAAATGCCGCTCTCCTGAATATTAAAAATATTGAATTCATTCACGGCGATATTCTAGATCCAAACATTATCCAGAAACTCAAAAAAGTAGACATTATCTTCTGCGATCCTGAACGCTTGCCGGAAGAAGAACAACGTTCTCTTGCCACGATAAAACCAAATATTCAAGAACTTCTCAATGCTTATCAATCAATCACGAATAAAATTGCCATCGAGTTCCCACCTCAAATTCAAACCATCCCATTTGAATGTGAACGTGAATATCTTTCCCTCAACGGTAAACTGAACCGTCTTACGCTGTATTTCAACGGACTTCGGCAATGTGATCGCAGTGTTGTAACCATGCCAGGAGGAGAACGCTTGCAGAATAGTACTACAAAAACCGTTCTTCCTCTTGCCGCAGAGCCAGAACCATATCTCTATGAAATTGATCCTGCTGTCGTCAAAGCCAACCTCCTTCCAGAGCTCCTTAGTACAACCAAAACAGGGCTTTTAGAAAAAGGAAAGATAACATTAGCGACAAGTGGGAAGAAAGTTAGCAGTCCTTTCTTTTGCCATTCGTATCGCGTACTTGCCAACTGCTCCGATGACGAAACTGAGTTACTGAATGCCCTCAAACAACATCATGCTAAAAAAGTGACCCTCCGTAAAAGTATTGATCCGCGAGACTATTGGAATTATCGAACGAAGTTAGAAACAAATTTAAATGGAACAAAGACAATTTCTCTCTTTCAGTATAAAGAAAAATTACTTTTGGCAGAGAATTTAGATTTGTAACTTCTCAACTTTAAACCCAATAACACTATATTCATCAGGGTGAATGCGATCAATAAGCGTATCAAGCATAGTCATATCGAGCTCTAAACGATCAATAAACTCTTTCGCTTTTTTCTTGGTAATGGGTTGATGATGTTTGAAAATAGACAAATCAATCAGGGCTTCAAGCAAACCGTTTTTCAATTTTTTATCTCGCTGGAGATATAATTTCCGGCGGATAAATATCTCGTCCGTACTCTTTGTTGATGGTGTGACAACGATCACTGCAGAAAGTACACTTGGTTGTGGAAAAAAAGCATCTTGAGGAATATCTAACACCAGCTCAATATCTAAAAACGCAGAAAGAACTGGATGTTGTTGTGCCTTCAGCGCAAACGAACGAGAAACTGTTAACACTGACCACTGAACATGCTTCGCCAAACAAAGATATTTCAACAAAGGCTCACTGATCTGATACGGAATATTCGCGACAATTTTAGTGAAATCCTGTCGCGTTTTAAGAACATTCAATGCATTGTCAAAGATAAGTTCGACTTGTCCAGACAAAGGACGTAAAATCGGCTCCAAGGCAGAATCTGCTTCGACAGCAATAACTTTCTGGACGTGTTTAACCAATTCTTTGGTCAGAATACCTGTTCCCGCACCAATTTCAAGTACAACATCACTTTTTGTCAGCTTTGCTTCATTAATCACAGTTTTAATAACATTAAAATCAACACAGAAATGCTGTTCCAACTCAATATTAGGAGTACGATGAAGTTCTGTTAATTGCTCTTCCAAATCACGGATAAGATTCATAATCTCATAGAAAACCAACACTATAAAAAAGTAGTGCTTGAAAATGGAGGTTAAAAGACAGTGAGTTCTTTATTGGAAATGGTGTTGGTCTAAGACCACGGACGTAGTCCATCAATTAATTGCCACCATTTCTAATCCAAAGAAATGAATACATTTCTTGGCCATAAACTCTAAAGAGTTTATTGTCCCAAAAATAGGCGCAGTCTAGCAAAAGCTGGAAAACCACGTGACAAAGTCCGTGGTCAGCCTAAGCGCGCCCATTTTTGTTATTACTTATCTTTGACTTCT
>DUGB01000129.1 GCA_013331555.1 Candidatus Woesearchaeota archaeon | reverse complement strand
CACTCACTTTTCGGATTGTGCCTATAAAGAACTTTGAAAAATGTTTCACAGGAAAAAATTATACCGGTCTCAACTTCCCTTTAAGAACATCATGAGACTGCGCTAAATTTTCAAAAAGCCTTTCTCTTAAATCAAATGGCGCAGCTTGATAAGGGATTGTAAAAACTCTTTCCTCTAACCGAGAATTTCCTTCCTCACCTTCACTTTCAACCGCATCAAGACTAACCGCAGTTATTTCCAAATCGCCAGTATCTGCTCTTCTTCCTAAAGGTCCCTGATTAACTCTTATCGATACAATTGCGTCGTACTCAAACTCACTTTTTAGTGTGCCAAGAGGAGTAGACGATGTTTGGGTAATCATTCTATTTGCTGAATCAAATTCTGTTCGAGTATGGCTTCTTTCGTAAACCTCTCTAAATGATAATGGCGTAGCTACAGCAGTAATCGCTCCCACTAGCAATGCCCCACCTAACGATAAAAGCGCATACTTTCCATCAGAACCCCAATCCTGCCCCCAAGCCTCTGCAGTCCAAATTCCACCTGGAACGTGACTTTCAGCAATGCGTTGTGCGTTAAGATATAATCCTGTTGCCACTGCTCCAACGGAGCCACACACAATTGCCGCTCTGGCATACGCTCTTTTTACCGCTTCCGTTGCTGATGTAATTGTTAGTTTTTCAGACATTGTTCTCTTCATAATCAAGTTGTAATATAAAACTTTTGTTTGTGACTACATTAAAATAAGAAAAAATTTATTCCACAAACTTCCGCATCGCCGGATGTAAATCCATCACATGCTGCTTCGCAATTTCTTCATACAATTTGTAGACAATCATAACGGATAACAAAATACTCGTCCCTTGAGAAAGTGAACCGAGTAAATCAGCAGTTGCTGCAAGCAACCCAACCGCTCCGCCGCCAACAATCGTGAGAGGCCAAATATAACGATTTAATACTTTCTCCAAAACACGTTCATCTCGTCTAAAACCAGGTATTTGTAGACCTGAATTCATGATTTGTTTTGCCTGACTTGCCGCATCCATATTTGCTGTCTGCACCCAAAACACACTGAAAATAATTGAGCCAACAATAAACAAAATAGTATACAACAACGCTCGAACAATCATGTCGCCTGTAAAACTTCCTTCGATGATACTCTGTAACAAATTAGGTGGACTGATCCAAAACACAATTCCGCTGATCGGTGAATTACCCGAAAATGTTCCTAAAATGGGGTGTCCCCAACGCTCAAACAACGTCGCAAATAATTGAATGTTCGCCATCAACGCCGCAACTAAAATCACGGGAATATTAGACGTATAAAAGAAATTCAACGGCCAGCGCATACCATAACCACGAACTTTACCAAAAGACAACGGAATTTCAACTTTCATCGCTTGACCATAAACACAGACTGCAAAAATAACCAGTGTTGCCACAATCGTCCCAATCGCTAACGCGATCATCGTCGGATCACCTTGGCTTAAACCATACAAGATTTCCCATAATTTCCCCACCGGAGCTTCTGAACCAAAAGGATACCCCAATACGATCCCTGCCGCCGCATTGCTCGTCGAAGCCAACGGATTCAGGAGACGAATAAAAATCTGTTGAGCAACACCACCAACAATAAAAAGACTAATTCCTGACCCGAAACCCCATTTGGAAATAACTTCATCCATAAACATGATAATCAATCCACCAAGAATGAGTTGAGCAACCAAAACCAACTCAAATTCCCGGAATAAAACCGACGTCATGGATAGACCAGAAGGCAGTACAGTTCCAACGGGAGCAGGAGCTAAACCACCCATGAATACATAAACGCACGCTTCAAATATAATAAAGAACACGGAGAGCAATTTTTGATAGCCATGATAACGTTTCTTCCCCTCAGGAGAAACCAAATCAAATTTTAATATCCCCGTTCCTGACAGCAATTGTAACACAATCGAGGAGGTAACGAGAGGACCAATACCAAGCGAAATAATGCTCCCGAAAGACGCACCCAAGATAATAGACAAAAACTCAAATTGAGCAAGAGCGTTTTCACCTAACCCATATAATGGAACTAAACCTAACACAAAAAAGATAATAAGCATCAACAAAGTCCATTTTAATTTTTCATTAAAAGGGAGTTTTCGTTGTTGTGGACTACGAACTTGCGGAAAAAACGCCAGAACTGAATCAAACAACGTCATTGAACCTAACCACCTTCTTATCTATACGTTATGAGGATTGAACAACCTCACCGCCGGCTGCTTTCACTTTTTCAGCTGCTGCCGGACTACACTGTGCAATCGTAATCTTCGCTTTAACTGCAAAATTGCCGGTTGATAAAAGCTTACCGTAACCCAATGAAGTAAGATCAACAATATAAGTATTTCCTTCTTTTGTTGCTTTCCCCTCAGAAACCCAGTGTGTAAGACGTTCCGCGGTGAGATCACCGACATTAATCACATCTGTTTTGCCAGAAGAACGACGAGGAATAAACCCACGACTGCCTAAACTACCCCAAAACTTGTGATGCCCAGCTCGTTTACCAGTTCCAGCATTACCGCGGCCACCACGACTACCTGCACCACGTCTCTTCTTCCTCGCCCCGCCACCGTGGGTACCACTTCCTTTTCCTCTATACCTAACTCGTTTCTTTTGACTATAAACAACCATTTTAAATCATCCTCAATAACAGATCATTAATGGCCTTACCACGATGACCAACTGCACCGCCAGTGGAATATGCCGCTTTAATTCCTTTACGATCAAAACCGCCACGCGGGGGGTANNCGTTGAAAAGTTTTATAAGAATATAATCCTTTACTGTCTTTTAAATTTCCCTGAAATAATTCACCACGAGCAGCAACAAGTTTATCAAGAACGTCTGGAGAAATTTCACCCCACGCCACAAAATCTTTTACTTTAGAGATCATCCCTCTATTGGAAGGAGTATTATCCAAAACAACACAGAAATTCTTTCGCGTAAGACGGAGCATAATCAATGTGTCTTTGATGGGAGTTATAATCCGTGCCAGTCCCCTCACCAGAATGACCGCAATCTTTCCTTGAGGAGAAATATCAACTACTTTCTTGGAATGATTCGAAACAGGAACACGCACCGCTTTCGCTTTGGAGTTCACAGAAGATGATGTTATTGATTGTGTCATAATTATTACTGAACTGCCTCCTCAGGAACACGACCATCAACGATACCAAGTTTTCCGGTATCTTCTGGTCTAATTTTAACGTGAGATAATTTTGTTAGCGCATCAACCAATGCCATTATGAGATTGACTTTCGTTTGAGTCTGGCCGCTGGTCTTGCTCCAGACATCTTTAACTCCTGCAAGGGTTAAAATTTTCGCACATTCCCTTTCAACACAAAGACCTTTCCCAGGGGGAGCGGGCATCAATTTAATACGAACAGAACCGCAACGGCCTTCGATAGCAAACGGGATTGAATTAGCTTCTCGGGAATCAGTTTCCCAGCTTCCGCAGCCACGGCGAATGCGAATAATCTGAAGACGAGCATTTCGTTTCGCTTTATCACGAGAAGGAACAGTTTCTTTACTCTTTCCGAAACCGATCCCTACATACCCATTACGATTACCCACAACCGCACAAGTTGTAAACTGGATGCGATTGCCTTCTTGCATTTTCTTTTGTGTCTGGCGAAAAATACGTCGTTGTCCGCCACCAAACTTACCTTTAGCTTGACCAATCAAAAGAAGATCTTCTTCTAAACCAGGAAGGAGTGTATCAACAATTTCCGCTTCCATAATTGGAAGACCTAACTCAAAAATTTGATCAACGGAAGTAATTTTTCCTTCTTTAACCATTCTGCCAAGCTGCGTTCGTGGCACCCATTCAGTTGAATTGGACTGACGCTCCTGTTCTGAAGATGAAGGTCTTTCAGATTTTTCCGCTGGTAATTGTGTCTCTTCTGCCATAATTATCTAACCCTGAACTATTTTTTTCTTGACTTCCTGAAATTGAACAGTAATCTGCTCTGGTAAAACATTCTTTTTTAAATATTGCGTAAATTGATGAGAACCAGAACTTTTATTCTTCTGGACAACATCACCATAATTCTTGATGTGTTCCCCGCTGATTCTCTTCGGATCTGGAAAAATATTTTCTTCGCCATGCGGTACCTGTAACCCTGCATCAAGAACACCACGAAGGAAAGAATACGTCTTCCCACCAGGAAGAGGAGTACGCAAACCAACATCAAGAATACATTCTTTATGACCTTTCTTAACAGCTTCTTTACCAAACAACAAACCAATGAGGTATGCTGCAGGAAGATTTGAAAGTGAATATGTCCAGCCTTTTTGACGAAGAGCAGATGAATCGACACCAATTCGAACGATATCTCCACGTGGAGTAAACTCAACTATTTGAGCAACAATCTTCTTCTTTGAAAAACGAACAACAACCCTTGGTTTAGAAGAGAGTAAAAGATGCAATCTTTTAGGATAATTTGTTTTTCCTTCCCGCTTGCGGCGGTATTCTACTGTTCGATGTTTTAGTCCAATCATTGTAATTTTTTCACCAATAAGTTATGTTCAGTTATGTAAAGTTTAACGTGGCGCTTATTCCTAAATAATCCACCTTTGCATTGTAAATAAAGTTGTTGGTAATTTTGATGAGACAGCAATCCTTTCTCACGCAACTGACGAAGGAACCCGCGTTGAACTCGGATGCGTGTAACCCATGCTCTCTTGCGAGAAACAATCGCATGCTTTTTCCCTTCGTGCGTCCCTCGGCCTTTACGACGTCCTTTTCTTTTTTGGGAGGCGATGCCTCGAGCACGACTGCGCGACTGCTCATTAACACGAGCTTTAAAGATTTTTCCAACTGCGATAAGTCCTCGGATGTCAGATCGTGTGATTGCTTTCTGCACATCTTCTTGTGCTCCTTCGGCAATACGAACCTTGTGAGCAGACGTTTTCATGATTTTCGCTGCGAGTTGTTTTTTTTGTATCATCGGTTTAACACCATTATATTTGACATAAATTTATTGTTATTATCTCTATTCATGATAATTAATGTCTTTTCACGAGAGTTTTTTCAATTATCTCGCGCTGTTTTTCTTCTTCTGTTTTTGTTGCTGGCTCTTCACTGACGGAAGAATCACTTTTTTTATTCTTGCCTTCTTCGGAATTTTTTTGTTTTTTCTGTTTTACTTCCGCTGCTTTCCTCTTCCGCTCCTCGTCTTTAGTACTTTTCCTCTGCAAGACTGAGATTCGATGTTTTTTACGTTCATCAACTGCCTGACGCAAAGAAGCAACACGAGCGGGAACATCTTTGAAGTTTAAAACCGTGATTTTTTTCTCCTGAGCAAGGGTTAATAGTTGTAATCTTTTTTTGGAACCAACCGATGATGCAATGATGATCCCTTCTTCAGCAGGCTTAATGATCAACAACTGCTTTGGTGTGGAAACAATAACCCGGCGAAGTCCGGACGAATGCAAACCTCGAACAGCAACAGGACCGCCATAACCCGGAGTGACCAACGCAGGTCTTCCTCGGTGTTCCTGACGGGCAGCGGAATGACGTCCGCGTGGATAACGCCAACGCGCTTTAATACGCGTAACAAAGTGTGATTCTTTAATGACAAAGTGCGGCTTTTTCTTCTTTGCTTTCAGACGCAAGGCTAATAATCGTGCTAGATCATTCTTCATACGACACCTTTTCCAGCTTTCTGTACTATATAACATCCATCTTGAAAAGTTCGAATATCGCGATTAGAAATACGGCACAACTGTTCTATACTCGCCGCCATCTGACTTACATGTTCTTTATCAGGACCAGAGACAATAATATCCGTGCCCGCCACTTCAACTTTAACACCTTGAGGGATGAACATTTTGCGAGGAACGGTTTCACCAAAGAAATTTTTAATCACAAATTCTTTTCCTGCGACAGTGACACTCATTGGAAAATGTCCAGAACAAATTTTAAGCTTGTATACATAATGCTCTTGAACACCACTAACCATATTCTTTATGTGCGCGGTAAAAGAGCCTAAAATAGTTTTTTCCCGTTTTGTAGCATGAGGAGAAGAGATAACCAGTTTTCCCTGTTCTACAACGATAGCAATACGAGGATAAAAGAATTCCCGCTGGACTTCTCCTTTAGGACCTTTAATGCTCAGTAAACTTCCTTGAAAAGAAGCAGATACACCCGAAGGCAGTTCTATTGTTTCTTGTAAATCTATTTTCATAAGATCAGTAAAAATAAGCTAGAAGCTTTCCTCCTAAGTGTTTTTCCTTTGCTTGTAAGTGAGTCATTACTCCTTGAGGAGTTGAGACCAAAAGATATCCAAAATCTTTTGCTGGCAAATAACGTTTTTCCCATTTTTCAAATTCTTTTTGGGTTGTTGAAAAACGCGGTTTAATCACGCCACATTTATTGATATTTCCTAGAAGATTAACCCGAAGAGCAGGGTGCGAGCCATTGACAGTTTCCTCCACCGCCCCGACATAATTGTAATCGTTCATTAAGCTCAAAACCATCTTGATCATTTTGGAAGTGGGAGTGATAACTACCTCTTTCTTGCCGACTTTGTCGGCGTTCAGGATTTTTGCCAATGTTGATGCTAACGGATCGTTTAACATAAGTATCCTCCTAACCAAACTTCTTAAAACCTAACCCTACTGCCATTTCTCTAAAACAATGGCGGCAAAGATGTAAACCATATTTGTTAATATGTCCACCCATTCGTCCGCAATTAACACACTTGCGTAACGCAACACCGCAAGATCGTTTTTTGGGACGATTAAATTTAATATATTTTTGTTTCTTTACTGGTTTCGCATTCAACTGCGTAAACATCTTTTTCCAATCGCTTGTTGTCATTGTAAATTCTTCACTGAACCTCCACACCCATTAATCGAACGAAGGCAATAGATTCATCTTTTGTAATTCGATGTGATTTTCCTACCGGAGAGGATCGAACCTTGCGACGCTTTAGCCTAAAGCCAGGCCTCTCTAAAGTAACCGCAACTTCTAAACCTAGAATTTTTAATTCTGGATCATAATCCAACCCTTGAATATCGATATACTCTGGAACACCAAATGAGAAATTTCCTTCCGTATCAAAGTTAGAAGCATTAAGGATATTTTCTTTGGCAACTAAAAGACGACGGAGAAGCGCCTCGGCATTTTTACGGACAGTAACTTTACCGCCAATTGCTAATCCTGGACGCAGACCCCAACCTGGAATTCTTTTCTTAGTGAATGTTTTAACCGGAGTTTGAGGAACAAGCTTCTGAAAGAGAATAAGTCCTTTCTTAAGAAGTTCTTCGTTCTTTCCAGCGCCAACATTGAGCGTAACTTTAGCAATGCGAATTTTTTTCATTGGGTGCAGAGATAATTGTGTGTTTGTCATGGTAATCGTTTTGTTTTTATGGTATTTTTTATGGTATTATCGTATAAATATAGCCCTCATCATTTTAATGCAATGCAAGGTGTTTTTGTTCCCAATACAAAGAGGTAGTCTTTTGCTGTTTCAATAACAGCCCCTTCTTTTTGATAGAGAGCAATCGAACCTTTGATTTCTTGAAGATGACCATAATCACCATTATGACGACCTTTCGTGAGAAAAACAAAAGATCCAGGGGAGAGAGTAAATATTTCTTTGATTTTCGCATCGGGCAAGTGAATAACAACTGTATCCCCAACATGAATATTCTTCTCTTTAAGAAGAATATTTTGTCCGTCATGAAGATGAATTTGTATTTTACCGCCAGAAATAACACTTTTTCCAACAACACGGCAAGGTTTCAAAGAACTTTCTGCTGCAGATATCTCACGGACAACAAGACGTCCTTTTGTATCGATAAGAACACGATAATGATTTTGATTCAAACTAAGTACATCAAACAAACCAACCATAAAACGATGGTCTTTCTGTCTTTTGCCATCGACTAAAATTGTTTTAGTAGTGAGCAACTTCTTAACTTCATCCATCGTCACTGCAACATGCAATACATCACGAATGACAAGACCTAAAGGAAGACCAAACGATAAATTGTGCCTGCCCGCATTAGGGCGTACAACAAAGGCATGAGTCTTCCGATCTAAAATCCACGTTCGTGGAGCAGCTACACGATGCAAGTGATTTTTCATTTTTTCTTTTTCTCCAAAACAGTGTTTGAATGAGTAGACGAGGGAGTAGATGTTTTTTGTGTTTGAATTGTTGATTTAAATTCAAACTTTTGTTTTCGTTTTTTATCAGCAAGGTCTAATACCGTAACAACAACATTGGAAGGGGCGATAGACAAAGGAACTTTTGAACCATCTTTTTTGACAAAGTCCAAACCAGCAACAAAGATGGACCCTTCTTTCAAATCGACATGCTCCACTTTTCCTTCCTTGTTTCGATGCTGACCACGAACAAGTTTAACGTGATCACCTTGACGAACTTGAGCAGAACGGCGGCCATATTTCAATCGTAGTTCCTTACTTAAATGGGCATGAATAAGTTTCTGGCGAAGATGCAGAGGAGCATTGTAAAGGTACTTTCTCTGCTTTCGCGGTTGTGTACTCGTTTTCCAAGCAACGGAATGTGATTTTTTTTTCTCCATGGTGTAAACCTTATACAATCATACTGGCAACTTTGGCAACAGCGGGCCACCGGTCCGCTACTTCCTTCGCAATAGGGCCCTTAAAAATAGTGCCTTTAGGATTTCCTTTATCATCTTTCAAAATAATGGCCGCATTGTCCTCAAATTTTATCCGCGTACCATCAGGACGGCGATATTCTTTTCGCTGACGAACAATAATCGCAGGAACGACAGTTTTACGCATTTCTAACTTTCCTTTTTTGACCGATGCTAAAACAAAATCACCGACACCGCCTGCAGAAATTCGACCTCGAACAGTCTTATGTCCTTTGACGGAAAATACTTTGATAACTTTCGCACCGGAATTATCGCACACATTAAGATACGATTCCATCGTTAATCCGCGCGTGACGCGTGCTTTGACTGCTTTCATTGTTCTGTGTCTCCTTTCGTTTTATGCTTTTTTGCTTTTCCGTGAACCTGCTCACGATCAGGCGCATCGTCGGGTAAAATCTGTGTAGCGGAAGGCGATTCTTTGCCCTCACCGACAATTTGAATAATAATATGATTTTTTGTCTTACTTAATGGCCTGCTTCGCGCAGCCAACACTTCTTGACCAACGCGGGCATGAATACACGCTGGGTTGTGAACACGCATCTTCGAACGGCGAACTTCATAACGTTCGTACTTAGCAACAAAATAAGGTCTAAACCATTGAATTGTTGCTGAGCGATTAGTATCTACTTTAATGACTTTCCCTCGACAATATTCGGGCTTTACCGCTATTTCACCATGAAAAGGACATTTTTTGTCTGTACACTGTTCTTGTGGCGCGGTAACGCCAAGTAATGTTGATTTCATTTTGTAATTCGTTCCTCTGGTCTCTTCTGAATGTTTTTTCCCTCAACAATTCCCGGCACGTGCTCAATAGCCAAACTAACGCCGTTCTTGAGGAGAGTAGTTTTCTTTCCCTGTTCCTGAATTGTAATGGTTGACTTCGTCTCGTCAATGACTAGGCCTTCCTTGCCGACATACGCCATATTCTTCGACTTAACTACTTTGACTTTCCGCCCAATGAGCTCAAAGGAAAGCTGCCGATTATTGTCAACCATGTTCACACGACCAAAATCAATTTGATTTTGGTAGCTTGTTTTTAAATGTTATCGTCTCACCTAACTTCAATTGTTTCCTCAGGAAAACCGAGGTCGACAAGAGCTTGTTTGGCGCGAAGCTTATGATCGCCTTGCAATTCTACTCGTCCTGTCTTTGCCGTTCCACCACACGCAAACTTGGACTTGAGAGAGCGAAAGATCTCGTCGATATTCGCTTCTTTTTGAATGCCGGTGATTATAGTATACTTCTTCCCGAACTTTCGTTTTTCGATCGTGACAGTTATCTTTTGTTGTTCACGAGCGATTGCCTCACACACACAAAGGTCTTGGGGAAGACCACATTGATTGCACACACCAACCATTCGAATTATATCCCCTCTCCTTTTGTGCCAAGCAAAAACTTGATCCGAGCAATCGTCTTTTTCGTCTGACGAATCTTCCCCGGATTTTTTGTATTGGCACCACTGGCAATATGAACCGTCAATTTAAGCAGTTCTTTCTGTAATTCTTCCAATCTCGAGCGTAACTCTACCACCGACAAACTAGTTAAGAGTTTCATCGCTTTCATTGTTCAGAGTTCCCCCCTTCATTTGGTTGAGATACAACAACCGCATCGACTGGTGCGACAAGTGCGTCAGCAGGTGAATGAGATGCTTCTTTCTTAGGATTCTCTTTTTTCTCAGAAGAGGACATTTTCTTTTTGGAAGGAGAGCGTCTCTTTGGTTTTTCTTTATCCGTTCCTTTGGAACTCTTTTCATTTTTAGCTTCCTCTTTTTGTTCTGAAAGAGGCTCTTGAACAGGGGTAGGCTCAGACAGGATTTCAATCGCATCAGGAATGTCCAAATTAGGAGGCATAATCGCAACTTTAATACCAATCGTTCCACTTTTAAGTAATGCTCTAGCCTGAGCGTGACGAACGCCAGTAATAGCCAACTCGCCGCATTTCTTCAAATACCCTTGATAAAAACGCCAACTTTTTGCACGAGCACCAGGAATTTTTCCGGAAATAATCAGTTCAATACCAAGCGCACCAGAATTAATAACATTCTGCATAACTTTGTGCGCCACTCCTTTAAACTGTGCTGAACCAAAGCGTTCGAGTGAAGTGGCAATTCTTTCAGCGACAATATGTGCATCAAGAAAAACATCTCTGACTTCATTAATTTCAATCTGTGGATTCTCCAGTTTAAAATCAGTTTTGAGTGTTTTTGTGAGATCACGAATGTTTGCACCTTTGGATCCCACGATTAAACTTGGCCGGCTCGTGTAAATAATTATCTTTTCACCAAGAGGAATTTTTTTAATTTTGATTTGTGAAATTCCAACTTTAGCTAATTTGGATTCAATATAAGCTCGAATAGCAAACTCTTTTATCTTCTGACTGATAAACTCGCGCTCGATCATTTATTTCATTTCCTCCTTTGATACAGTCTCAGCTTTTGAGGATGAAGACCTGCGTGTTTTTGTAGGTGGAACTGCCGCCGATTTGGTCGACGTGGAAGAACCAGTCTTTGCAGACTTCCTTTCGGCTACATGGATTGCAATATGAGTTCGACGTCCAGCATGACGATTGCGGCCACCGTTCATAGGGATGGACGCTTTGTTCACGACCAGACCAACTATTTTCAAACGAGTTGTGTCGAGACCACGATACTGAGCATTTTTTTCAACCGATGCTAACAAACGCAAAAACTCTTGTGTTGCTTTCTGCGGATAACGACCCGGACCTATCCCCGGCTTATGACCAAGATCAAAGGTATGCCTCGTAAAAGGAACAGCTCTTTTAAAGTTCAAAACATCTTCCAAAAACTTCCGAGCGTAACTCACATCCTTATAGCGCAACGAATTCGCTAACTCCACACTATGACGAGTGGAAATAGTTAAATTTGTTGCCCGAGCCGATGCAAGATGTTCCAATGTTGTTTTTGTTGGATGTGAAACCATAGTTTAAACCTTTTTGAACGATATTTTTATCGCGCAGATACCCCCTTGCTTGAACGAGTAGCACCAATACCTGCAGCACTGTGTGTAACCGATCGACGTGTTGGAGCGAATTCACCTAAGCGATGACCAACCATGTCTGCAGTGACGACAAAGGGCATAAACTCTTTGCCATTATACACTTTCAACGCGTGGCCAACCATCACCGGAACAATAATCATTTCACGACAATGAGTACGGATATTTTTATCATCAGCTTGAATTGATTTAAGGACCTTCTGCTGAAGAGGAGTTGACATACTTCGCTGGAGTGAGCGGCGCTGACGCGAAGGAACTAACTCCAGAAATTTTTTAATATCCAACTTCTTGAGTTCTTCTTCAGACATTCCCTGCCAACGAAATTCTTTTGCCATTGTTTATTTACCTCTTCCTTCCCGTCCTGCGAGGAGCAATCTTACCAACTTTTCTACCCGGTGGCGCATTACGCGGCGATTGTGTTGGACGACCTTTAATATGCGAACACTTTCCACCAAAAGGGTGATCAACCGCGTTCATTGAGATACCGCAAACATGAGGATACAATTTACCGCGAGCTTTCATTTTCCAGAAACGTGCACCTGCTTTAAGGAAAGGTTTTTCTGGTCTTCCTGAACCCGCGATAACACCAACCGCTGCCCGGCAATTAGGATGAAACACTTTTTCTTTACGTGATGGAAGCAGTACACGAACAATACCTTCGGATTTAGCAACGACTCTGGCAAATGTTCCGGAAGCTCGGACAAGTTTTCCGCCATCGCCTGGCCTAAGTTCGATATTATGAATTAATGTCCCTTCGGGAAGATCTTTAAGCGCAAGAACACTGCCTTCTTTAAGAACCAATGGTGCCTGTGTTGCTGGATCCGAAAGAACAGCAGTAATAGTACTTGTAACAGAATCTCCAACGCGGATATGTTCCGGTGCAAAAGCTAAATTTTCTTGACCATTAGAATAGGCAACATTCATTAAAGGTGCAGTATGGCCAGCACAGTGAACAAGCCCAATAACTTGACCTACTCCTTCCTGAGGAAAATGTTTTACTTCACCTTTAAAGTAATGACTACGCGCACGATAAACAGGCGTTCCTCGTCCTCGACGTTGTGAAATTAAGCGTTTACCCATAGTTCACCAATTAAATCATTCCCAAATCCGCACTGACATCAGATGCATTGCTTGTGGATTTAAGTTTTACGTATGCTCTTTTCTTTCCAGTAATAGAGTTATGAATATTAACAGACAGCACATTAACCTTAAAGAGCGATTCAACAGCAGATTTAACATCCTGTTTTGTTGCACGTTGATTGACAACAAAAACAAGTTTGTTTTCAAACTCAATTTGGCGAATTGCTTTTTCCGTAGAAACAGGATATTTAATAATCTCTGCAGGAGCTAGCGCTTGATTGGAAGCGAGAGGCTTAGCATTGGGTGATTGGACTGTTGTTGGTGCCATGAGTAATTTAGATGAAAAGGTTTTCTTTTTCGACTTGTTCTACTGCCTTTTGTGTCCATAACGTCGCTCGACCGGGCAGTGCACCAGGAGCAAGAACATCAGCATTTAACGCTGAAACAATAATAACATCAATACCGGGAACATTCTGAGCAGCTTTCACTAAAGGACACTGTTCACTAACAACAATCAGCAAACTTCGTTTTTCACGACGAACACGACCGCGGCGTTTTCCTCTGCCGGAATTAATTTTGGTGTTATGACAACGCTCAAGCTCGTCGGTAAAGCCAAGACCAACAAGAGCTTGTTCAATATCTTTAGTTTTAGACAAAGACTCAAAACGAGAATCGAGAATGAAAGGATAGTCTTGTGGAACGAGATGACCACGACGCGAAACAAGAAGATTACTCACCGTCGCCGCCATTGCAGATCGAATGGCTTTTCTATTTTCTTTAGTATTAATGAGACGCGTTAACTCTTTTTGTGATTTGGGGGGATGTGAACGTCGTCCGCCGACTGTTTGAGGAGATGTTGTTCCGACCCAATTCATTCTTGTTCCACGGCGACTATGGATCTTACGGGCAACCCTGCTCACACCAAAACCATAACACCCGCGATAATCACGACGACGTTTACTGACCGTAGAAGAATGACGCATCCCTGCTTCGGGATATGCCCCATATGCTTGACGAGCAGCACTATGTAAAGCATGAACTGCACGTTTAATCAAATCAGGACGAAATGCTTCTTGGAACTGTGAAGGGAGCTGTTGTTCTCCAATTCTCTTCCGTTGTGTATCAACAATATTTAATTTCATAGTTATGTTTGCTCCGATTATTTCTGAACCGAGAGATACGTAATCTCCGGTGCTTCTTTCACTTCATATCGATTAGGACGAATGGATTGAGTTAAAACGACAGCACGACGCTGCGGACCAATGATAGATCCTTTTAAGAGGGCATACGCTCCTCGAACAACACCATATTTAATTATGCCCCCCGTAGATGTAACCTCTTCACCATTTGCACCGAGTCTCAATAACTGCTTATTATACTCGGTCCGCAAGTGATAACCCATCTTACCAGGAAGAGCAACAGAAAATTCTACGCGCTTTGGTGTCCAGGAACCTAAGTTACCAATACCGCGCTTTGTTTTTTCCGCTTTATGCTGACGAATAGGAATACCATATCGTTTAACGGTACCTTGAAAGCCTTTACCTTTGGTGATACCATGAACATCAATCTGTGCACCACGATTAAAAATATCATTAACAGTTATTTCTTTGCCTAACATCGACTTAATGTATGCTAGTTTGTCTTGAGGGGAACCGCCCAATGCGATTTCCAAAAGCTTGGGCTTACGAGCACCAGTAGATGCTAAAGTAGGTTGAGAATGTACTAACAAGCGAGCATCATCATACTGAGCAACCTCACCAATCTTCTTTGTTGCTTTTTTAGGAAGAGGAAATTGACGGGCCAAGTCTTTCGACGTTTTTTCCGCAAGAACAGTGGCAAACGCTTGCAGCCCCGATAATGTCTTTTTGTAGAAAACAGCACCTGCAACAACCATCGGTGGACAATCAACAATCGTTGACGCCATTGCAATCGTTTCACCTTTTGTTATCGACTTTGGACGATTGTTAGTAACCTGAACGTGAATCATTCCAGCTTTATAACCGATAAAACCCAACGGCTTAACTTTTGTTTCTTTGGCCCAAGAACGAATACGCGCAAGAGGATGACGCGATCTAGCTCGAGGCCAGAATTGCATACTTCCGCGACGCGGATGACGTGGGCGTGCCATTGTGTTTACTTAGTTTAAGTGTAACAATCGAATGTACATCACGAGGAGTTATATGAATAACCCCCGCTTCCTCGACAGGAGGAACAGTATATTCGAACTTTCCCAGACTCAGATGAGTCCAATATAACAGCCTTTTCATGACGCTCATCGAGAACCGCAAAGGTGGATGATTGTCTTTTCAGGCTCTTAGATCAATATTCATTTAATCGAGTTGTGTTCGACCAGTGTGAATACCGCTGGAAAGATAAGCTCAAAGAAAGGAGGTTATTTATAAAGATTTCTCTTTGTGCTGTCATTTGATCAAAAAATAGTTTCCGAATAAACTCTTTAGTTGAACCAATCCTGTTGAATTTTATCGTCTCCATGAGTCAAGAATACTTTTTTAAGATGTTCAACTCGTAAATCAAATTCCTCTTCTCTTTTTCTATTGACGATATATCCAGATACACGCAACTGTCCATAGTCACTGTCCATCCCCGTAAGCCTATATTCTCGTCCTCTAAACACTTCTCCTTGATGGGGAGAATCCCTCTTCCGTTTAAATTCTCTTATCTCCGCTTCTAGCTCTGTTATGGGCTCGACAAGATAACCACAAAGACGTTCTTTGACACGTGTATCAAATTGAGTTTTATTTACTTCTACAACATATCCATCTACAGACTCTTTCAGTTCTTTGAACAATTGTGGTTTTTCGAGTAGAACACCAAAAGGTACTTTTTCAGGCAAAGCGAAATGAGATTTATCTTTAAATGACTCTAACTGCCTGCTCATAAGCTGAAGTCATGAGAAATTCGCTGAAAGTGTCTCACCCCGCCATAAATGACGAGGCTTGAACATAGACACTTTCTTTGATAGGCGAATTTCTGTGACACCAGAAAAGCAGAAAGACAGCATTCATCCCCGATCTAAAGAACGGGGCTTTCTGCTTTTCTCGGTGTAACGCTAGAATCTCCTGACGAATCGCGATACTCATGTAGAGACCAGTTCTTATGTTTGTCATCGAGAATGAAATGATCTCTCTCTATTTATAATTATTACGCTAACAAAGAATATAAAAAATATTTGCGGAGTGAAGTCTATTCTTACCCTTCCATTACCCGACGGATGACAGACTCCAATGGAGAATCTTTTCCTGCCATGATTGTATCATGACCAGAGCCATCAACATGAACCCTCAACCAATTTTCCTTGCCACAAGAACACTGCAGAGCTTTATAGTGATTGCCGGCATCCCATGCGGAACACCACGACTTTCCAACAAAAGACGCACGACAATACACACAACGCCCCTCGCTAAAAATAAAAGGTATATTCTCCATATAAAAAAAGAAGTTGCAAGAATATTTATATAGATTATGATTAGCAACAAAACTATGAATTATTCCGTTGCTCACAGTATTGGTAATTTTATTATCAATGACAAAGGAGAGATCATTGAAGAAAAATTTGCAACAAAAGAAAATAATCTCGATGACAAAAAAATAGAAGAAGAATTCTTTTCAAAACATAAACCAATAACTCCTCTGCCCGCCGACAAATGGTCGCTTGCCCTTACTGCACTTAAAGATAAAAAGTATTTTACTCTTTTCAAAGAAAAAAACATCCGGCAAACTACTATCGACATTAAAAACAGTGTTCATGAAGATCAACTTCTAGGTCAAGCAATTGCTAATTGCAATGAACTTGACCGCACAGCTAATCTGCTCAGCAAACGTCTTCGAGAATGGCAGGGACTGACACTTCCCGAGTTAGGCCAGCAAATCCAGCAGCACCAAAAATATGCAGAATTAATTGCTCAACACCCTCGTCTCATTCTTCTCCAAAATCTGCACCTCAACGAAGAACAAACCCCGGGCGCTCCGCTGGCAGATCACGACCTCGAACAAATCAAAAAGTTAGCTAGTACTACCCTCCAATTATATTCCCTCCGTGAAAAAGAAGAACAATACCTCAAAAACATAATGGAAAAGTACTGTCCAAACATTCTCGAACTTGCTGGCACAACCATCGGAGCAAAATTGCTAGAACTAAGCAAAGGACTTAGAAATATGGCAATGCTGGCAGGATCAACAATCCAGCTTCTTGGTGCAGAAAAAGCTCTTTTTCGTCATCTTAAAACAGGAGCGCGAAGTCCAAAATATGGAATAATCTACGCTCATCCCCTCATCCAAAACACTAAACCAAGTCACCGGGGAAAAGCGGCGCGAGCCCTCGCTGATAAATTATCTCTCTGTGCCAGATTAGATTATTTTAAAGGCGAGCAAAAAGCATTGGCCTACAAAAAACAACTTGAGGAAAAATTCAACCTATGAGCAATATTAAACCACTACCCGGAACAGAAATTTACATTGACACGAAAAAGAGAAGAGTGTACACCACTAATCTACTGCCGGGCAAGACCCACTTTATGGAACGACTCCGTCGGGATCAAGGAAAAGAATTTCGCGAATGGGACCCTACCCGCAGCAAGCTCGCCGCTGCTGTCATGAAAGGCGCCCCCCAAGTGACGATCAAAAAAGGAGATATCATTCTTTACTTAGGCATATCACACGGATACACTGCATCATTCATCTCAGACATTATTGGTGATGAAGGAATTATTTTTGGCGTTGATAGCGCCCCTCGCGTCGTCCGCGATGCCTTGCTTCTGAGCCGTGAACGTAAAAATATTATCCCTATTCTCGCTGATGCCAGCCATCTCACAACATATCTCTCACGTATCTGTGCAGTAGATGTACTCTACCAAGACGTTGCACAAAAAAAACAAGTTGATATCTTTTTGGAAAACTGCCGGATATGCCTTAAACCAGGAGGAATGGGATTCTTAGCCGTAAAAGCCCGCAGCATTGACGTTAAAAAACCAGCAAAACAACTATTTGAAGAAGCACGCAGGAGAATTGAAAAAGAATTTAAGATCACCGATTTTCGCGTTCTTGATCCACTTGAAAAAGATCATTGCATGATTATGATTAAGAAATAGACCAACACACCATTACAACAATGCAGACCCTGCCTGCAAACTCATTTGAATGATTTCTTGATAAATACCGACATGTTCTAAGACGAATGTTTCCACGAGCGCACCCAAGACTAAAAAGACAAGGGCAAAAATTAACAGATAAAGATTAAAACTAAACACCTCAAAAAATCGATCAGAAGCAAACTTTTCTAAAATGACGTCTTTTGAAACCACAGAGCCTGAAATGGCCGCAAGAAAGTAAGAGATTGCTTCTAAAATCATGTGCGGAAACACAACCAACATAATGATTCCAAACAACCAGAGAGGGTGCTGACCTGAAAAAAGAGCGGCATTTTTAGCAGTGATACCAAAAATCGATCCCCACACTGACGCATTCCATGTAATCAAGAAAATGGCACCATCACCAGTAAGTAGCGCGAGGATAAAACACGCCATTAAAACAAGAAAGTTATTGCTCAACAAACTAATAAATAAATCCGTAGAAAAAAATGAATCAGAGGATTGTGAAACCGCATTCCCTGCGAATCCTTGTCCAAAGCGAATTTCTAATTGTTCACGAAATAAAGAGTTCGATTGAAGATCTGGAAGAACAATCGTTCCAACAGAATAGACCAACAAAATTCCTAAGAACAGAAAAATGTAGATCCGCACCACTTCCACATCGTCTCGCCACAATGAACCGATACTGACACGATTTTCAACACTTTCTTTCCGCTCCTCTATCGAGAATATTTTATACATCTCCGGCAGGAGCAGCATCGCCGTAAATGCGACAGCAACGAGAGCAGGATCGCCAGGGAATAACACCGACGCAATTAAGAGCCCGATGAGAGAATAAACAACACCAAGAATAAACGCATAACGTCCTTTACGTTCCAGCCAATCCTCTGGAAATAAATGTTCTAACACCATTTACTCTATCACCTTAAGATGTTAGAATAGAAATTGTGGTATATATATGTTGCTGTTTAGTCTGAGCTGTTAAGTCAGTGTCAGGTTAAAAATGACTTTTTGATGAAAGCATCACTTCAAGATAAACTGAAGTCACTGTGCATTTTGCATTTACAGGACTTAATATAAAATATACTCAGGAGGGGGAGGCGGATATTATAAACTAAATAACAGGCATTGTTAGGTATTCTTTTCTTTCTGCTTCTCTCTTCTTTATATACTCTTTATCAAAAAGATTTTTCTTTATTTGTTCAATGACCCATTCAGGGGTCTTTTCGATCGCACGTTGCCAAAATCTCAATGGAGTCCAACCATTATTCCACAAAGTAAAATGTATTTTCGCGTCTTTTTCCCTTGTTTTTTTGATGCTTTCCTTTACTCGTCCTTCTTTCATTTTTTCAAAACTTTGATTAATGTGATGAAACCCCCCATGCCAAAATTCACCATCACAATATATTGCTAATTTATGCTCTGGATAAGCAAAATCCGGTATCGTCAAAAATTTTCCAATCTTTAAACCATATTGTTCAACCAATCCATTTGTTAAATCATTCTTTTCTAGAAGAAGTCTCATTAATTGTTCTGGTTTAGTATTTTTTGTAATTTTTTGTCCCAATCTTGCCTTCCTAATTTTATTTATAGTTTCCTCAGAGTATACTCCTGTCTTCCATTTATTCCAACTCTTTAACTTCCCTTCAGCAAACAATCTTTTTCTTGTTTCCGATTGTTTAATTTTTGTTTGATCTTTTTTTTCCATTTGTTTTTTGTGAAGATTTTGCATCATTTCAGCAATTTTGGGATCATTAATACCCTTCCCTTTATTCCAAGAAAAAAATCTTCCTGTTTTTTCAGCAAGCTTCCTAGATTCACTTCTATTTCTTTTTTGAATATTGGTATTTGTTAGCAATGTTAAAATGGGCTCAGTTGAAATACCATACTTCCTAGCAATCAAATCTACTGACAAAAATTCGTAATCTTTACTCAGTTGCTCTTTATTAGGGAGATAAATATTCCTTCTTCCAAGCTTTGCTTCTTGAGGATCTGACCTTGCTTTCAAACCGTATTTATTAAACCATTCTTTAACAGTTGTTTTGCTAACATTAAATTTTTTGCCAAGGTCTCTAAGTGTTAATTTTTGATCATGATAGAGATTACTTAATTCCTCTTTAGATGGTTTAACAAAGTCCTTAGGATTTTTTCTTGGTCCAATACCTCGATAATTAAAACCATAACCTATAATCCATTTCTTTACTGTATCCTCGGCTACTCCGATTTTTTTAGCTATTTGGGTAACATTCAATCTTTGGTTATCATAAAGAAATCCTAATTCTTCCTTGCTAGGCTTAACAACACTCTTAGCCATTTTACCTTCTCCAAATCTTCTTGCTGGAATATTATAACTCATGTTTGACATTTTCT
>DUGB01000001.1 GCA_013331555.1 Candidatus Woesearchaeota archaeon | reverse complement strand
GAGAAAATGTCAAACATGAGTAAGTACTGATGTTTATGTCCATTTTCATCGTCATCAGTAATATTCCATTGGTTGAAAGTAATATTCTTCAACGTTCCATCAGTATTTCGAACTTGAATAACACGATCAACAGTATCATAAGTATAATTCGTATACGCGTCGGTGTCGGAAATCGAACTTATTCCACTATCATAACTGGTAAAATATGGATTCTGTTCTGCTTTTACTCGTCCTGAACTGTCATAGAATATGTTCTTCGCAATCTGCTGATCGTTCTCAATCGTACTTTTTAATTGCACCAACTGAGCAAAGCCATCATAATAGTAAGATCCTTTCTCTGTCTTATTAGCCGTTGTTTTCAAAAAAATGGTTTCAACTTCCGGAGCAATTCCATCAAATGAGTAATTATAGCTTTTAGTAGGTAAACTTACAATATCTAACGGCTGGATCTCTTTCAAGACTCTGCCAAATGTATCATATTCAAAAGATGTCCTTATCCCATTTTTCTCGCTCCACATCAAGTTTCCCATTCCTACATCATAATGAAACAACGTTACATGCCCCAGAGCGTTCCAAGAAGAAGCGGGATACGTATGAGTCGCATCGAAACTGAAACCCATGCTATTACCTAAAGAATCGGTGTTTTTGATGATGTTGCCGAATGAATCATAATCAAAGTAACTAAAAGAATGATTGCCTTGGTCGTGCCATCGCTCTACTTTCGTTAAAGATCCTTTATCCAAAATCCCTTCAAAGCCTTGGTCATCATAGTAATATTTCGTTTCGCGTACCGTATTCCCGTCAGCATCTAATACTGTTTCACGAGCTCGGCGATCCAAGAACCAATCTTGCGTATCAATCGCATAGGAATAATTCCATGTTCTTTCATCTCCGGCTGCATTGACATCGCCTAACTCCTGAACTAAGAGGGGATTATCATAAACATCGTAGACATATGAAACATTAGTCACTTTTGGGATAACAGAACCATCATAAAGATAGGATGTGGAAGACTTTAATGATACATTGTAAATGCTGCTGGCAAAAGTATAGTTGAAATCCTGTTCCGATTTTGAGAAATTCAATCCATTTCTATCCGCAATAACCTGGCGATACTCTTTCCCGCGTCGTGGATCATCCTGATAGAAATAATGAGTTACTAACGATGATGGCTTTCCTTCCACTGCAATACCAAATCCCCTAAACTCAGAATTAGGATAATTATACTTTCCATAGGAATAATTATACGATGTCAATGATGTGATGCCAAATGCACCAGACATTCCATTATCCGTGCTCATATTTGTAACCACATAGACACCAAATCCAATGTCTGATAAACCATCCTCGTCAGTATTATTATATCGTGTCGATGAAGTATAATTTAATGTTGTTATACCACCATACTCATTTCGAATCGTAAGCAAAAGATATGGAATGACAATATTCTTTCTCCACGTATACTGCTGAGTTCCATCCTGATGAGATACGACCAAATCGACAAATCCATCACCATTAACATCAGCAAGTCGACGTCCGATATTAAATCCTGAAGAGGTAAATGGTTCAGGAGCTTGCCACGTATCATTAGCAAACCAACCTGAGCCATTGTTAAGCCATGCACCACGAGAAGTTGAGTTGCTGTTCACAAAATCTTCAATCAAGTCAATCACACCATCGCCGTTAACATCCGCAAATCGAACACCATTATCCGCATTGGATGGCGTGGTAAAATTAAGTGGAGGAATCCAGAGGGTAGAATTAGACCATCCCGAGCCATTGTTAAGCCAGGCATTACGATAATTTCCTCCATCCTGGCCTGCGAGTAAAATATCAGGTAATATGTCTCCATTCACATCAACAAGGCGTACACCGCGATCAGAACCAGTTGAAGTTACCGCATCAACTGGAAAATTCCACGTGGAGCTACGATTCCGCCAGCCAGCACCAGAGTTAATATGAACCTCGCGTGCTGATCCTGCTCTAGCCTTGACAATATCAGTACGACCATCTCCATCAATATCATCTAAGAGTATGCCTTGATCCACCCCACTGCCATCAACAATATCCAATGGGAAAGCCCAATCTGAATTTATCACCCATGTGGTTCCATTGTGCAGCGAAACGTTGCGCACACCATCCTTAGCATAAATCCAATCAACAAGTCCGTCTTCATTAACATCGGCAAAACGAACACCTTCATCAACACCTGCACCAGTGACAATATAGTTTGGTAACACCCAAGAACTATCCAACGTCCAATTATTGAGTTTATTATTAATCCAAACTTTTTTCTCAGCAGTTGATGCTCTGCTTTTAATTACATCCATAAAACCATCATTATTAACATCAAGCAACCGCACTCCAAAATCTTCGTGAGTACTATCTGAAAAAATTACCGGGGGTATCCACGTTGTGCCATTGGTAGAACCTGCTTCAGAGGTATAATATGAAAAAGTGATATTGTACCACAGCGTAGTATTGTCAGCACCAAAATCTTTGATGGAAGAAATTGTTGACAGGGCAGGATTCAGAGTTGTATAATTCAGTTGATACCGGCGAACTAAATTATTCTCTGCAAACGCACTGATCTGTAAAAGCCTCCTTGACTCTTCCATCCGATTGCCTTGTTCAAAAACACGCCGGCGGTCAGGTCTAACTGGATCCTCATATTCAAATTTTATTTTGCGCTGTTGATCCCGATTATATCGAATTTCACTAAGATAGGCAGTTCCATTATCCTCCGCGTAAGGATCTTCAATGTAACTGTAATTGATGAAATTATCAAATGGATCTGTAACGGTGTTCAAATTCCAACGAACCGCATACGATCGTCCGGTATTTGAGCCTAATTCTGACTCGTGTGTGTACCCAAATTGATATTCTACACCATTTTTTGAAGTCACAACCCAGTATTGGCCGTAATCATTATTACCACCAGTCAAATTCTGAATTTTAAAGTGATATTCAACTTCAGTGTGAAATAATCCATCGGCAGAATTATAGATCAATTCATATGGCGTGTTATCCAAAACCAACACAAATTCATCATCAGTGATATTATCGGGCGTAGCGCTGACATCACGATAGATATAATTTTGGCTCAGTGACCAACCAGCACCAACAATACTCGGTCTCCCTCTGACCGATTGGCTACTATATGACAGTGTTAACGATGGTTGTAAACCATTCGTTCCTTTGGGAACATCGATAGGAAAAGAATATGTTGCCGCTCCGGGGAATAAGTTCGTGGCGTACTGGCCAAATAATTTAATTTTGGGATGATCGGGAACCGTTGCTTTATGCAGCCATGGCTTATACTGATCGTTCGCTGCAAGAACAAGCGAACTACAAAGAAAAATAACAATAAGCCAGCACGCGAGTCTCATCACGCCCCTCAATTCTTAGTACCGTTAATCAATGCCGTGATTTCATGCTGAATTTGTGATGTCGTCAGATTCACAAAGTCACCACTATACACTGCCGGACTGATGTTAAAAAGACCTAGAGCAGTAGTGTTATCAAGGTTCAGCAGCCAACGTTGGTTGCCATACACAACGACACGATCAACAGTAGTAAGAAGTTGTTGATTACTAATACTGCGCAGATACACCTGTTGGTCATTATAGACCGTTGCTCCCAAGCCCAAAACACTTGCCTGTATCCCTAAATCAAGAGCACTACTGCCAATACTCGTAATCTCCATTTGCAGCGCACCACTGGAGTTCCATTTGGCCACATCACTTGGATTAGCACAACTAATCCATACATAATCCGTTGCGAGGGTGAGCTCATCTTGAGAAGTGAGAGTGCAGGTATGACTGGTCGTACCCATTCCCGTACAATTGCGTGAATCACCAAAGTCACTATAACTCTGATTGGTTTTACCGATGCGGCAATTGGAACTTATGTCCGTTGAAAGTGCAAATGTTGGTGTGGTGTCAGCGGTAGTATATGGGCTGACGGTATCGCCTGTCGGCGTGTTACAACTCGTACAATTAAACCCAGAAAGGCGGGGAGTAGTATTCCAAGCCTCAGCAAGATCAGTTATTTGTGCGTCGCTCAGATTACGTTTATTATACGCAACTAAGAGGTCATCAATATCAGCTACAGGACCGCTCGTTGTTCCTGCATACGCACCAAAGCGCATAGCAGTGTTTGTTCCATAGGGTTGGTTTTCTCCGCTACCGCTCCAGCTGCCCGGAACGTCATTACCATCAACACGAACAGTGATAGAGCGACGACCAGCTACCCAAAAAGCATAAAGATGATGCCAGCCGGCAACTTCTTGAGTGATATTATTTGTAGCATCCCAGACATCATTAGACCCACCGTTTGCTGAAGTGAAATAAATGAGNNTAAATGAGACGAACTTTATTCGAGTTGATCATTTGAAGCGCATACTGAACAGTGTCTCCCCCATTACCAAATTCAAGGAAGTATTTATCAGCAGTTCCACTGTCTTGTTTGAACCAAAAACTTACAGTTACATTATTATCTTGATTAATATCTGCTACGGCATTGCCATGTGTTGTATACGATGGGCCAACACCATAGGAGATGGAACCACTAAATTTACCCGACGCATTCCATGCCGTGTTACTCACCAAAGTTCCATTATAAATTCCACCGCCGCAAAGCTCAGTAGCAGTTCCAGTTCCCTGATTATTGTTATAACAATTGGTAAAATTCAAAGGGTTAGCTGCATAATTGTAGACAGCTTCGGCAGAGGAAGCCAGTAGTGTTATAAGAAGTGCAACAAGAAGTAGTTTTTTCATTGCCGCACCTCAAGGTCATTCTCTTCTTGGAAAAAACTGCCATCAGATTCCTTAAATTCATCATGAGAATTCCGCTGCGTTTGAGAAATGGTTTCACCATCAATCTCATATCGTAAACAACTCTCACCAGAATGGCACTCACCATTACCATCACCATCATACTTGCTGTCGCACGTGACGATGATAATAGAACCTTCTTCCATAGTACTACAAGCGTAGTTTATGGTGGGAATGGCAAAATGATTATTGATAACAAGAGCAGTGGTGCGGCATTCTTCTTTATTTTTAATTACTGTTTCATATCCCGTAACACAAGAATGGGTTACTTCTTCCGTTGTTTCATAACAGCTGGCGTTGGTCGGATAGTCATCACAGACTGTTGTGGGATACGTATCAGTACATGATCCCATTATCGGCTGCTGAACTTCAAAAGAAACAGTCGTGCATTGTTTTTCTTCTTGAATTGGTGAAGGTTGACTTTCTGTAATAGCTGCTCCCGTAATTGAAACTGGTGGGGCTTGAATTGTTAATTGATCTTCAGCATGACTTGGTTGTGCTTGACCATTGCCTTGATAATCAACACCAACAACATAAACTCCATGAGGAAGTTCTGAAGAATCCCACTCTAACACACTTGAGCCATCTTCGTCAGTTTGTTTTGTTCCTACTTTAGTATCACCAACATAAAAATCGAGAGGGGCACTTACAATGGGGGAGTTATTTTGATACAATAAATCGGCACGAAGGCGGACGAGTTCGCCAGAAATCACAGAAACTTTGTCGAGAAAAAGATTGAGAACGGTGGTGAAGATGGAAAGTTCTGGTGATTGTTCCTCTGGTGACACGGTACCTACAGGAAGAATGGTTATGTCTCCCTCAATAGTTATATTTCCTGCTAGAACGACTGCTGAAAAGAGTAATAAGAAAAGTATTAGAACTGAATAGGACCGTTTCATCGACATCACCTTCGATAATATATCTTCAAAGGGAGATATAAATGTTTTTGTTTTGGGATGATTATGTGTTATCTCTAAGTTTTTTCAGGTTACAGATAGATGAGTGGGTTCTCTTATGGATTTGAAAGTGAGCAAATGAGAACGAAGAGAACTTTTGTCCAGTTTTGTGTAACAATACTGCGACGGTTTTCTGGAAGAAGCTTTTGTAGGGGAAAGCGATAGACTTTGTCCCACTTCTGGAGGAAAACCAAAGACTTAAGTTGGAACCGGAGGTGGTATCCGTAAAAAACTAGGTACAGCTAGTGGGAGCGATAGACTATATTATGAGGGGTAAACTTTTTGGTGTTATGGAATCTAAACCTAAATGAGAATAGTATCCTGCAACCATGCTTTGAATTAGTATTTTTTGATTATTATTCAATTCATTACTCTCTTTTACTTTGTTTACAAAAGCAAGCAAAATTATACTCAATGTCATACTGTGACCAAAACTTCTATTCTCCGCGCAGAGTACGGCAGGTCTGGAGCTTTCACTGGCGTAAGACCTGCTGGTGAATGCGCTTAAAAACTCCGCAGAGTTTTTCAAATACAAGAATATTCTCATTTTTACAGGCTAAAGCAATAAGTAGCAAGCAAACCAATATCCCCTTTTACTTTCTGAGCCCTGTTCGTACAGGGCTGAGAGTCTGAGACAACCTGTCGAACGGATAAGATTTGCCTGCTTATAATTTCTAATTAGCTTTAGCTATAAAAAATTTNNTAGTCGCAACGTAGTCCGTAGAGGTTCAATTGGATGAGTTATGACAAGGATCCATTTAGTCAAAGAAAGTTTAATAAACCATTCTTCGAACATCAACTTTTATGGCAGACGTAAAAATTTTGATTGAAGGCTATGCCAGAAAAATTGAAAAAGGATGGATCGCCAGTTCCACTACGTGTTTAGTTACCACAAAAAATAAAAAAATAATTACGGATCCTGGTTGCAATCGTGAAAAATTGTTAGCGGCACTCAATAAAGAAAGATTGTTAACTGCTGATATTGATTATGTTTTTTTATCACACCAGCATCCAGATCATATTTTACTTGCTGGAATTTTTGAAAAAGCAAGATTTATTACTTTTGATACTAATTTAATGTACAATAATGATATTCTCACTGAATTTGACAAGCATGAATTGGGAAAAGAAATTGAAATTATCGAAACACCTGGACATGTACTTGAACATATTTCACTGATTGTTAATACTTCTTTAGGTAAAATAGCTATTGTTGGTGATGTTATTTTCTTTCTGGAGAATGAATACCAAATATTTGATTTACATCAAAAAGACCATTCACAAGCAAAAGGCATGAATATGAAGACATTAATTGAAAGTCGAAAAAAGCTCTTGGAAGCTGCCGATTATATCATCCCCGGCCATGGAAAGATGTTCAAAGTAGAAAAATAGCATTTGGCACTGCAATAATCATTTCTGTTATTACATTTAATACCTAGATTTTCTACTACCTTTTCCCAACCACAGCTTTTTTAAACACTTCAAAGAACATCTTCATTATGTTCAAGTTTACCATCACTCATCAAGATTCCAAAACGAATGCTCGCACAGGTCTCATCACAACATCCCACGGCCAAATTCACACCCCTGCGTTTATTCCCGTTGCAACCCAAGCAACAGTCAAAGCGTTGACTCCTGCCCACATTAACGAAATTCAGTTCGATGCGGTTTTATGTAATACGTACCATCTTTATCTTCGTCCAGGTGAAAAAATTGTTCATAAATTTGGCGGCGTCGCTGAATTCATGGGCTGGCATAAATCTACATTCACAGATTCTGGTGGTTTTCAAGTTTTCAGCCTCAACAACGGCCTTTGCACCGTGAATGATGACTGCGTTGAATTTAAATCACATATTGACCAATCAAAACATATTTTCACCCCGGAAAAATCCATCCAGATTCAACGTAAACTCGGCGCCGACCTTATTTTTGCTTTTGATCAATGCCTTGACATTAAAGCAGATTACGAAACCACAAAAAAATCATTGGCTCGAACTCACGCCTGGGAAGTACGCAGTCTTAAAGAATTTCGTAAACTAAACAAAGATAAAAAGCAAGCTTTGTACGGCATTGTCCAAGGCGGCCGTTTTACCGATCTCCGTGAAGAGAGTGCCAAATTTATCTCTTCATTGCCTTTTGATGCGATTGGCATCGGCAGTATTTTCGGCGATCCTAAAGAAGAAAGCCGTCTGCTTGTTGCTCATGCTCTCAAATTTCTTCCCGTTGAAAAAACAAAACATCTTCTCGGTATCGGCGCAGTTGAAGATTTATTTACCTATGTTGAGTTAGGATTAGATACATTTGACTGTGTCTTACCTACGAGACTTGCCCGGGTTGGTTATTTCTTCGTCCGTCCCGAAAGTGGCGGAAAGATCGAAAATAAATTCCGCCAGCGGATTACTAACCTACGCTACAAAGAAGATAAAAATCCTCCGGATAAATACTGCCCATGTTATACTTGCACGAATTTCACAAAAGCCTATATCAATCATCTCTATAAAGCAGACGAATTATTATTTTATACTTTGATGACATATCATAATTTATCTTTTTTCTATCGATTAATGAAAGAAATGCGCGACGCGATTGAAAAAAATAAGTTCTTAACATTAAAGAAAAAATGGCTACAATAGATTCCTGTATGAGTCTAACCCCCCTGCTTGTTGCGACGGGGATAGCCACAGTTTAAGGTTTTATCTTTCGCTTTAATTCTATCATCATTCCTTCTTTGTTCAGAATTGGGATTAACTCTTTTTTTTCTTTGTATCCTGCAGCATATTTTTGGATGGAACAGTAAAATAACCGACTGTTTGAAGCGTCTTCTTTGAATCTAAAATAAAACCAGACTGTAATCTCAAACTCTTCACAACTATTACCTTCCACAAATAATATTCCTCTGGCTGGCAGCTTTCCTAATTCTTTTGTATGTTGGCTGGCACTCACTAAATGATCAAAATCATCAGTAAAGAAGCCGCCAGTTTCCATGATCACAGAAGAAAAGTGGTTATCTGTCGGATTTACCAAAAAAATCTGATACGTGAAACTAGCTTCATTAATCAGCAAAGCCATAAACGGTTCTGTTGTAGTCATCATAAAGAATCACCTGCTTAGTGGTTGCAAACCAAATGAATTATTAAATCGGGTATCTAATGTTTGATTAAGAGGGAGACCAAGAAGTCGGCGCAGGATTTTTGTTTTTTGATAAAGATAATGAGAATTCTCAACTGTATCTGCAATTTCATAGTTGGCCACACCAATAAGATACTGCTCTGTTGATTTTAATTCTTCAAGAAGCAGTGATTTTTTTCCTTGCTGTAATTCTGCTTCTTTTTGTATGACATACTTTTCCAGAGACTCGTTCTGTTCCGTAGTTGGTGATGACCTATTAACCATATCTTTTTCCGTGCATGAAGTAAGGATTAGTGTAAAAAAGATAAGCCCCCCCCAAACTTTCATTGGTAACGAAAGATAACCCTCATTCTTATTATTTTCGGTGTGATTAAAGAATAATTTTACTCCATCTTCCTCTTCTTCACTTCTCTTCTCAGCCAATCGTTGTATTCCAGAAAAATCAACCCGCTATCAAGCTTTCCGGTCTTCTCTTTCACTCGATCAGATACTAAATGAAACACATCATTTGCTTTCGTCACAAAATCTGCTTCCAAAATAGCGGCGTCATTAAACTCTGTTGCCAGTTCCACAATAGCTCGCTTGCAGTCCGCCCGCAATTGAATATTCTCCCACACCGCATCCCAATCGCCGGCAAACTCTTTTACCAGTCCAGCCATCCGCTTGAGGATATCGGAATCTCCATTCCTCAATTCATCCGTAATTTCAAGTTGATCTGTTGATGGATTATATACCATTAAATCCACAAATCCACCTTCTTTCAACGGATCGTCATTCCATTCTTTACGAACTTCCGTAATCCGCAGAATTCGTTTATACTTTTTCAACCCCGAAATAACCGGATTTGTGACCACGATAATATCAATCGCTTTAAACGATGTCCGTGGCACACCAATATCATTCACTACTCTGTCAAAAACACCATAGGGTGAATCCGCGTGGATTGTTCCGGCCACAACATTCGCCGCTGCTCCGACGCGCATCGCTTCAAACAATGCAATTGCTTCCTTCGAGCGCACTTCACCAACAAAAATTGCCGAATCACCTAACCGTAACGTGGGACGAATGCCTATAGATGGATCAACTTCCGACCCCGGTGCAGATAACGCCGACGCTACTTTCAACGATTCCAGGTTATATCCTAATTTTCGCAGTGCTTCCTGCGGCAATTCAAACGTATCCTCGATTGTAATGATCCGTGCTTTGCGCATAATCTCTACCAGAAAACTTCCCAATAAACTGCTCTTCCCACTGGACCGCGTTCCGGCGATTAGTATGGCAGCGTTATTATCAATCAGAAAACTCAGCAGACCTGCGGTAATATCGTTCATGTATCTTGTCTTTGGTTGAATATAGAGAGGAAATGTCCATGGATAATCTCTATGGCGTCGAAATGAAAAAGCCAACCCGCTGGGGTTTAAAGGCGCTGTCAACGCCGCTACTCTTGAACTAAATCCTTCTACTTTCAATTCTGTATCTAAAATCGGATTTGCTTCATCCAATGGCCGTCCAGAAATCAAACGCAATTTTGTCGCCCAACTTTCCACTTCCAGATGAGTGGGATAAATATTTGTATAACAATCACCATAATCTTGATGGACAATAAAGATCGGTAATTCTCCGTTCGGTGAATTCACATTGACATCCTGTATTTTTGGATCCGCCAATAACAATTCAATCAAGCCGAAACCAACCGTATATCGTAATAATGCCTGTGCCAATTGTTCTACTTTTTCTTCCGACAGCTTCATTTTCTTATGATCGATTAAATCCTGCAGTAAGTCTTTTCCAATATTAAAGAAAACTTCCCGCATCCGTTGCGGGTCAACAAACTCCTCTCGCGTCGGCTTGTGTTCTGCCATGATGCGTTTTGCATCATCCAATAACTCATACACTTCTTCTTCAAATTGAAATTCCGGTGGAGTGAGATGATACATTGTCTTGACATCATCTGAAAAATTAAATACATTAACCTCGCACTCATCATTACCAGTGGTAAACGTATAACTATCGACTAAATCACCATCGGGAAAATCAGAGATTAGCTTTGTATACATAAAATCCGGCCGAGTGATGGGATGAAAGACATTGCCATATACTTCTCTTTTGCCCAAAACGTACTCTGCATTGTACGGCATGAGCATTGCGATTATTTTGAGTTGCTCAATTGATTTTGTTACTTCTTCCATCATTTGCACAAAGAAACGTTGGCTTTGTTTTTGCTGCTCATCGACGGCAGTATCAAGTTTTGTTTTCTCTCGCCGTTCTAAGCGTTTCAACTCCACAAAAGCGGCAAAAGGATCTTCTTTCAATCGTTTCGAAATCAAGCGTTGAAATTGTGCATAGCTTCCATGAATGTATCGTTCATGCACCGGATCGACCACAAGCCGGGAAAATGCAAACCGCTCATCTCTGTTAATTCTTTTGTACAACAGCGCAACTTCCCGCAGCAGCATTGTTTGGCTGAAATCGTACTCATATTCGCGCAATTGGGTTAACAGAATTATGGTTACGCCGCTGTTTTCTAACAACGCATCAATCACCCGCGCCATGCACGTTTCATTATATTCGATTGATGGTGGAAAAGCACACTTTTCTAAATAAATCCGCAGGATTTTGTTTTCCCCTTCATGGTACGTTTCGTACTCAAAACACCCTTTTGCATTATCGAACATCTCTTTTGGCACTAGCATAAAAGTCTTTATTAGTGTTTCTATGACGGAAAGAAATAATTGTTATTACTTTACAATACTCCCATAGATTTATCTAACTTTCTTGCCTTTATTTACACATGGCCGAGCCTATGACTTCCACAACTCAATCCTATGACAGTGCTCAACTCTACGTCTGGGTTAAAGGTCTGGAAAGTAAAGTTAACACTCTGTTGCGTGAAGTTAATCTTCTGAAGAACGACCACCTCCGGAAAAATACTGACTTTAATAAAGAACTCAAAAGCATCCGTAGTGATGTGCTGGAATTAAAACATGAACGTGAACAAACCCAGCAAAAAATGGATTTAATCATTAAAGAGCTTCGTCGTACTGCCGGAGCCGAAGAATTAGCCACATTAAAAAAATATCTTGACTTTTGGAATCCGCTTCATTTTGTCACCCAGCGTGATTTAGAGCGCACTATTGATGCACGTCTCGCTCAACTTCAATCCTCTGACTCTACCATAAACACTCCTCCGGCATCCTCTAACACAGAAAACATTTATTAAGCTGGAAAAAGCACTTCCACTCAAAAACAGGTGAATACTATGGCCCCGATGGATCAAAATCGTCTTACTGCAGATATTCAGCTTCTTCGTAACCAAGGATTGAGTGATTCCATGATACTTGCCGAATTAGTTAAACGAGGTTATCCGCAAGATCAAGTGCAGATGTCGCTGACGCAATATGACGCTCCACAAGAATATGGATCTTCTTATCCCCAAAACTATCCCCCTCAAGCACCTCCCGCGTACGCTCCTCCTCCACAAACGGAAGATCTCACTGGGCGGATTGAAGAGATTGCTGAAAGCATCATTGATGAAAAATGGGATCAGCTGATCATCGAAGTCAAAAAGATCATTGAATGGAAAACAAAAATGGAAGAGACCGTCAGTACTTTGCGTCATGATGTAGATAAATTAAAAGACGATTTTAAGATTCTTCATCAAGGTGTTTTAGGAAAGCTTGAAGATTACGATAATCGAATGCGTGATGTCGGCACGGAATTAAAAGCCGTCGGCAAAGTGTTTAAAGATGTCATTCCAACCTTCGTTGAGAACGTGAAAGAGTTATCGTCTGTGACGCAAGGAATGAGGAAGAAGTAACTTATTTTAGTTTAAACTGAAAATCATTTCTGCTCCAAAACCATAACAGTGGATGTATTTTTAGTCAGTATCCAAATCGTCTTTCATATTCTTTATGTGACATCCATTCCAGAACAACACTTAAAACTACTACTTCATCTCTTTTGATTGTGTAAATCAATCTCCAAGCATTAGGCAAGTTATACTTCCAAGCGTTAGTTAGTGGACCATATCTAGCGTGATATTCTTTTGGGATGAGTCTTTTTGGAATTTGAATTCCCGAAAAAGCATTTTTCTTTAAATCTTGAACTGCTCTGTCTAACCACTCTTTGAGTTGTTTATCTTCAAACTTGCCGGCTTCCAATTCGTGATAAGCTTTCTTAAGATTCTCATCACCAAACCTTACTTCTGAATTCAGTTCCACGTGAGATCCTTCCTCGCTAAGTATCGTTTCACTCCTTCAGGATCCCAAACCCACGCTATCTTTCCTTCACTATCCACCGCTATTTTTCCTGATTCCAAAAGGTAGTCAATAATAACGCAAAATGTTTGATACATCATTTGTTTAGGCAAGTGTTCCCAAAGAGATTTTTTTTTGAATTCTCCGCTATGATCATAAATAAATTTTTCAACCATCAGTACCGTATCCAACTGGGGATAGTGTAGGATATGTTTGTGTTCCGTTTTGTGATGAAGTATTTCTGGCATAATGGTTGTATAGACTTATATAACTATTTAAACTTTACGCTTCTTATCATACTATTATTTGGATTATTCCAACCTTCGTTGAGAACGTGAAAGAGTTAACGTCGGTAACACAGGGAATGAGGAAGAAATAGTTCATATTTTCTTTTTTTGTACCTTTGATTCTAATAAACTAAACTTGTAATTAAACAATATAAAAATTATTCCGTCAACTCGTCAGCAACAGTACCGCAAAAATCGCTATTCCAAAGAGGACTAACAACCCCAATACTTTAGGATGAAAAAGTGTTGCGGTTACATTCTGTTCAAAACTACCTGTCGCTACACCCGAACCATCTGTGATTCCAGTTTCGTTTGCTAAATACGGACCAATATTCTGTCCTAACACTTTTCCTAACCCTGCGACAAGGATAACAATGCCGACGCCGACAATGACCCAGATAACGGTTTTATCGTTAGCTTTCAACGCTTCTAAGAAGTTGGCTTCCTTCGCACCAAATAACGAGAAAATCAAAAACATCAATACGATGAACACAATTGCCACCGTAAACCAGGGAATCATAAAATTAATCAAATCAATTAATGTTCTGGAAAGTATAATCATAAATCCACAGATTACACCCAAAATTCCATTAATTGCTGCGCTTTCGGAGATTGCTTTTGTTTTTTGTAACACTGCCAAAACTAAAACCGTTACAAAAAGGAATGGAAAAACAAAATCAAACGCTTGAAATAGTCCACCGATATCTAAGACAGTTGCCATGGGTTAAACTGAAATATTTAGTCTCCTCTTCTTTTAATAATGTTGCCTAGCCTTTTGTTATAATCTTCCCATTTTTCATCAGCTTTCTTCTTGGCCGCTGCCAATTTTGCTGGATCTTTCTCAGTGTCACTATCCTCTCTCGTAATGAAATATACTATTCCACCAAAGACAGCGATAATCACCAGTAATTCCGTTACATCTGCTGTCCACCACGAGAAAAGGTCATAAGGTCCGCTCCAAAGTCCGAGTGACGAACCAAAGATGTATGCCACAAACGCAAAAGATCCAAAAGCAACAATTGGTAAGAGAGTATTTCCCATTTCTGTGTTAAAGACGCCTAACGTAATTAACGCCATAATTGCAAAAATGGCAATTAATGATACGCCAGGTAAAGCATTATTTAAAATCACAACCGGATCATAACTTGGTGGATACGTTCCGAGAACATGTGGAACAACAAATAATAAACCACAGACAAATGCAATAATGACATGGAAATTTTTCCCATCATTTCCAAACGGTTTTATCTTCTGCAACACTGCAAAGATAACTGTAAACACCAAAATAAACGGCAGGAGAAAATCCAATACGCCGTACTGCTGGAAATAATAAATTAAATCTTGATAGTTGACCATTGTTTATCCTCCTTTTTTTGGACTTTCTCCACCTGCAGGAACTGATGGACTTGGAGATCGTACAACATAGTACATAAACCCTCCCGTAATCAATAAAAATAAAGTTGTTGCTGCCCAATCGGCGTTGAAATTTTTAATCAGCTTGAACACAAAATCCAACCATCCAAGCGCATTCAAAAAAATAATCACAATCCCGGCGAACATCAGCGTTACTAGTACTGCTTTCCATCCTTTAATTTTCTCAATATCAAACTGCTCGTCTTTAAAAAACACACCGACTAACATTAAAAAGCAAATTGCCAACACCAGCAGCAATGCCACATCCGCCATAATTCTGCTGATCTGCCTTACTAATTGCGCCGATGCAATGACAATCAACGCCATCACAAACGCAACCATCGAATTCAGATTCTTCTTTGATAATTCTCGATTATCAATCTTATCGACACCTAAAATCTTAGTCTTGTCGAGGACGGCAAATACAATGGTAAATATTAATAAAAATGGAAGAACAATATCATAAACCCCGATCGTGTCCAAAAAAGTAACCACTCCTCGAAATCCATCTACCATCCAAACAACCTCATTTTAGAGAGAAACTAAAAAAGTAGACTATATAAATATTTCTTTTAATCCGTGCAAGTTAACCTCTGAGCTCTAATCTTTTATCTTTTCAGTTTCCACTTTTTTCTTTTTGGTTAATCCTAAAAAATTATCTTTTGAAACGACGGTCTTCTTGGTTTCTTGCTCCAATTCAGTTCTTGCATTGTTAGCAATTTGTCCTCCTCTCTGAGCTGCACGTTTGTTTTCCTCAAATCCTCGAGCATCTCTTGTTTTGGTAATGTCTGTTGTAGCTTTCTCTCCAAGCACAAGAAAACCAACAACGATTTGTTTTCTGTGCAGAAATGTGATAGTATTCACATTTCTTGCATAGTAAAAATAAGTTCCCAATCAGTCATGCTGAAAAATCACCTCTGTGATTTTTGGCATCCCAGAAATTCCCTGAATTTCTCAGGATATGGTCTCTCAGATTCTGGCTAGGCTTTGTTAATCTTTTGAATTCTCGGTATTCTCCAACTGTTTTTCCAAATGTTGCTTTGGTGATTTCATTAGTCAGAATAGCAAAATCTGTTTCATCGACAACTCCCCGATCTCTCCATTCGTCTGTAAGCTCTTGCCTAATTACGACTCCCCTTAATCTTTTATCTATCCAATCTTTCGGATAACCTTTTAGTTCATAATATTCTTTGACCCGATTTTGGGCAAGTTCTGGATTTTCAATTTCTTGAATTCTCTCATAACCCACTTGAGCCAGCCATTGTTTAAATGGTTCTGCTTTAGGAGAAGGAATGGACTGAATAATTCTGAATATATTCTTCGTATTAGCACAATCTGTGGCATAGTTCTTGCCATCAGCCGAAAGCAATTTCAGTTGTAAACAAAGTGTTAACAACTGTTTTTCTCTTCCTTTTAAAACGCCCCAGTATTGTCTTGGAGCAGGGCTATCAGTTAGTGCTTCAACTACATCCACCACAGAGAAATACCATTCGTTGTTATGCCAAACTCTTCTTATTCTTTTATCTTGAAATACAGCCAATGCTCTCTCCTTCTCCATATCCATTTGAAAGAACATTTGCTTTATAAGCTTCACCCAAGCTTGTCCAGTGGCTCATTTCATTCTTTCCGAAAACGAAGGCTTTAAATACAAGGAAAAAATAAAATAACCTCCATGAGGTGGCAGATATTCCTATCATTAGTTGTTCTCCTAACGTTGTGTTCTACTGCTGTCATCGCTGCTTCCAATATTGAAGTTACTCCCATTAAAAATCAGATCACTCTTGGTGAAGAAGCATCCTTTCAACTGACTATCACTAACAATGCTCATCAAACTCAGCGCTACAGCACTTATTCCTTACAAAGCGGTCAAGGCTGGTCTGTCGACCCTTCTCCTCTTCGTGATAAAATAATTGAGTTGGCTGCTGGTGAAAGCCGCTCGACCAAAATTGTTGCTCGTCCTCTGGATAACTTTCAGCCAGGAATTTATTATGTTCAGATTTCCGTCGAAAGTGATCTTGGTGAACGGTATTCTGAATCACTTAAAGTATATCTCGGTTCTGAACGTCTTTCTCGTTATCTTCCCTCATTAAAAGCAACGCTGGACATGAATGATAAAATTGATCCTCGACAGTCTCTCTCCATCAAGCTCTTTCTTGAGAATAAAAATCCATTAAATCTTTCTGATCTCACCGTTAAGATTCAAAGTGATATTCCTGAATTTGTTCAGGAAACGGTTGTTGATGTTCCTCCATTGGAACGCAAAACCATTGAGTTTACAATCATTCCCAATAAATATCAGCAGCCCAAAGAATCTGTTCTCTTTTTCGTCTTTGAGCAGAATGGTCAGACGGTTAAAGTTCTCGAGAAAAAAATTGAAGTTCTTCCCTTGCTTCCTCCATTTGTAACAACATTAACCACTGACAGTGTCTTTCTTAAAAACATAAACTCTTTGCGTGTTCTTAATCCCGGTAATGTTCGCAACACTCAGGAAGTTGAAGTCCCATTAACATTAACTGCCGCTATATTAAGCAGCGGTGGCGGCAAAATTGTAATGCAAGACAACCAACGTCATCTTGTGTGGGATGTGTCTCTTGGTCCAGGTGAAGAAACAACAATTTATTTCGTAACTAATTATCGTCTTGCCTTGTATCTTCTGCTTATCGTCATGGTTATTCTGATTGCCTATCTTTATCTGCGCTCTCCGTTGGAAATACGAAAAACTGCCACTACTGCTAAAAGTATGGAAGGCGGCCTTTCTGAAATTAAAATTACTCTTGAACTCCGGAACAAGTCTAAGAAAGCTGTTAAGCATGTTAAAGTAACTGATCTTGTTCCAACTATTGCCAATGTTGAAAAAAGCTTGGAATTAGGAACATTAAAACCAGAACAAGTTCACAACACTGCTCACGGCACGAAAGTGATTTGGTCGCTGGCCGAGATTGACGCCCAAGAGCATCGTCTTATCACCTATAAAGTAAAAGCAAAATTGCATATTCTTGGAACATTTAGTTTGCCTCGCGCTACTGTTACTTTTGAACGAAGCAAGGGCAAACATCGTAAAATTTATTCGAATCTTTCCAGGCTTGGCAACTAATCAATAGCGCATCAATAGCGCATTTGGACTGTGGAAGCAGTAGTAATCTAACCACTATAAAGCACAATAAAAACATTTATATAGGAGGAAACCTCTCCAGAAACCATAAAATTAAAGGTGGAGAGGGTGTACCATGAAAGATTTTTTGTTGCGCATAAAAGAAAGGTTTAATCGTCCCGTAGAGCCAGAAGATGATGAGGCAATGAATAGTTACGTTGAGGTTTCAACTGGCAGCGAGCGTGATGATAAAGGAAAAGTTAATGTTCGTCGTTTTGTCATTGAAGAATTTGAAGATATTAAAGAAATCCTTGATGTCCTTCGTGAAGGGTCAACCATTGCTCTCGTTAACATTAAACCATTAAAAGATAAAGATCTTGTCGAATTGAAGCGTGCAGTTTCTAAGCTTCGTAAAACATGTGAGGCTATTGATGGAGATATTGCTGGCTTTGGTGAAGACTATGTTGTTGCTGTTCCTTATTTTGCGCGCATCCATCGAGCAGGTGCAGTTTCTAACGCAGCAACTCCACTATCCGAATAACTTTTTTTATCTCTCTTTTTCTTTTCCATCTTGTATTGCTTCTCTTTCTTTGATATTTCTCGTAAAGTTTAAATAACAAGTCCTTTCCTCTGCATACCAATGCCGAGGTCGCATAATCTGGTAGTGCGCTAGCCTGCTATCATCCGCAAAATATTTCAAAAAATTATTTTGCCTGGAACGTAAGCTAGTTCCCGCAAGGGTATCTGGGTTCAAAAGTCATCTTTTACAACGCACAAAGTGATAACAATCACTTTGGCGCACAAATGAAGCCGGATGCTTTATTTTGTGAGCTGCACCAAATGTAGTGTAAAGAAAGGTGGCCTGAAAGTCCCAGCCTCGGCGTATTTTTCTTCTCTTTCTCGACGGAAATCAAAAACAAAAACTATATAAAGGAAAGAAAATTAGCAATACCTAAAAAGTAGGTGTGATGTATGAAAAAAAAAGCCTCTAAACAGTCTTCTCGTCAGAATGTCCTCTCTTCTTCGTCTTCAAAACCTTCCTTCGACAAACATAAACTCTGGATGGGAATTGGTCTTGGTCTTGCTGTTATTCTTGTTTTAGTCATCATCTATGTTGCTTCTTCCGGAAAAACGCTTGCCGGGCAAGCGACGGCAGCGAAATGTTCTTTTGCAGGGCAAGTCTGTACTAGTTCAACTCAATCTAATTCTCTTTTAAGTTTAGTGTGTGAAACAAAAGTCGGTCGTTGTGTTAACAATGAATGTCCAATCTCTATGAACTCTCTCATTCAAGCTAGATTAACTCTTTCTTGTGTCCCTCCAGGTAAAGGACTTCCAACAGCTTGTGTTGCTGCTGGCAATGTCTGTGTTGAAAAAGTATGTTTCCCTCGAACTCAACTTACTAAAGTTGTCGAAAAATGTAACGGTTATACCAGTTATTGTACATTCAAAAAAGGTCTTACTGGTGAATTATGTAATGCTAATGAAGGGTTGTGTGTAAAGAGCGCCGATTGTGTCGCTGGTACTTCATGTGCGTCTACAAAGATGTGTGTTTCTGCGACTTCCTGTACTCCTTCTACTGAGATCTGTGATCAACGAGATAATGATTGCGACGGAAAAGTTGATGAGGATATCGCGTGCCCTAAAGAAAATCAAGCTTGTACTTCTACTGGTTTTTGCAGTTCTGGTTTGATCTGTAAATCTACTGATGATCATACTATTGACCAAACAGTGCCTGATCAAAAATTATGCTGTCCTGCGAACAAATGTAATGATGGTCCTGGCGGTAATGAATGTGTTGCAGAAGGAACTGTTAATGATCTTAATAACAGGATTTGTCAATCAGGGGAATGGGTCGTTCCTGCGTGCATACCTTCCACAGAAATTTGCGACCAACAAGATAATGATTGTGATAGTGAGGTAGATGAAGAAAGCGCTTGTGTCTCTGTTCGCTATAATCTGCCTTGCACTGCTGCGGGCCAATGTGCAGATGATAGACTCCAACTTCCTAATGGAGAAGAGTACGATTATAATGGTTATTGCCACGTTTCTGATGAAAGTGATGCAAGTTTGTGCTGTCCGGAAAACTGGTGTAATGATGGTTCTGCAGAAGGCAAGTGTGTTGCAGCAGGTACACAAAATGATGATCAAACAAAAGTTTGTCGTGTTGTTGACAGAATTGGTGTCTGGCGACCCATCGTTGGAGCAGTTCAACAAAATGGGGGACAATGTGAACGTTATTCTGATTTTCCCACAGATTCTAATTGTGCCCTTGGTTTATTCTGTAAGTCTGTTCCACCAACCGATACTGATAATGAACCAAACACGTTGAAGTGTTGTCTCCCAAATGAATGTAATGCTCACGAAGCTAGTGCTCAAGTCGTCGGCTGTGTTGCTGATGGCATATCTATTAATACTCCTGAATATAAACGGTACATCTGCCAAGCTGGTCAATGGGCATCAAACCCACAACCTTTGAATTCAGAGTGTGATATTACGGCAGATTGTGGTGTCGGATTAACGTGTAAAGACCCTGCTCCAGATTCCAATGGTCAAAAATTGTGTTGCTCTAGTAATGCTCTGTGTAATTGGGATGGTTCAGAGAATTCAGATTGTGATCGAGATTATACTTTTACTACTAATTTCATCTGTCGTGAAGGTCAATGGGAACAGAGAGGAACAGGAACAGTGAGCAAAGGCGGCGTATGTCAAGAAACATCTGATTGTAAAGACGACACTGATAATCTGGCTTGTGAAAGCTACATTCCAGGAAGTGATCCTGTAACGTATCCAAAACGCTGTTGTCCTATTGAAGAATGTACTGGCTCTGGTATAAAATATAATGTCAATGCCACAATTTATTGTCAAGATGGCGGAGCAAATATATTTCCAGCTCAGCCAGATCCTCTGTACGCGAAATTTTGGTGTGAAGCAGGATCTTGGAAAGCAAGAGAATCATGGACTTGCACACAAGACAGCGACTGTCGCACTGGTTTAAGTTGTAAAGATACAATTCCGGGAACAAATGGACAAAAACGTTGTTGTTCTGCGACGCAGTGTAATAAAGATCCCCAAACTCCAAGTTGTACTGCTGACCAAACTCAAGATAATACTGCTCAATATCAATGTACTGCGGGAAGCTGGGAAGGTGCAGCGCCATCAACTGGAACTGGTGATATTAATAGTGATAGTTCTGTAAGTGATGCTGATGTGCTAGCTTTACAATACGCAATCTTAGCTCAAGGCAATTCTAATTGTGGCGGAGCCAGTCAGGAAACTTGTTCTTATGGGGATACATTCGCGTGTGATGATAGTGTCTACGATTTCGAAAGCTTTATGTGTGAAGGAACATTACCCGCAAGTGCAGATGTTAATAATGATGGGGTTGTTACTGATGCTGATGTGCTGGCTTTACAATATGCCATCTTGGCTCAAAGCAATTCTAATTGTGGCGGAGCAGGCCAACAAACATGTTCCTATGGAGACACCTATGCCTGCGATAGTGGTGTCTACGATTTCGACAGTTTTACCTGTTAAGGAGGAAAAAAAAGATGAAAAAGATATTATTTATTTTTGTGTCTCTGCTCGTTTTACTTTCAACATTTTCTCTCGCTCTTGATCCGGTTGATGTTAAAATTACTGGTTCAGCTTCAATTCAAGCTAACACTCTATTTGAGATGACAATCTCTTTGGATTCAAAAAATCAACGTGTTCAAAATTTTGATTTTTATGTCAAAAGTCAAAATGGTAATGTTGTTTTTAGTAATGGTCAGCGTACTGGTTCTGATCATTGGTTCCCCTCTCGAACTCCATTACCAAATCAAGCCGAAGAGAATGGTGCAGTTTGGCACTTTAAAATTCCTACGGGAACAGATAGTGATCCTAAACTAAGCACAACGGATAAACAAGTCTTTGTTCTTAGAGGAGTCGCAACCACGTCTGATAGTATTATGATAGATACTTCTCGAAGCGTTGTTAATAGACTCTTTAGTCAGAGAGATACAGACAAAACCCCTATCTTTCAATTATCTGCTACCGCTCTTTCAGTTACAGTTGAAGCTCCTTGTATTTCTGTTCTCGCTACCGCTTGTGTCGGTGGCGTGGCTTGTCCTGGGAATACTGTTGTCGCTCCAATCGGTTGTCCTACTGGTCAGAGTTGTAATACTGATAATGTTTGTGTAGCAACCGAAGTGCCTTGTACTTCTGTTCCCGCCACCGCTTGTGTCGGTGGCGTTGCTTGTCCTGGAAATACTGTTGTTCCTGCTACTGGTTGTCCTGATGGTCAAGTATGTAATGTTGCCAATACATGTCAAACTACTCAACAATCTTGTCCAGACGGTGAAGTACTTGTTAATAATGTCTGTCAACTAACTGCCGCACCAACAAAATCACAACAGCTCAACCAACAGATTCAAGCTGCGGTAGCAGAAAATCAGGGTGCAATTGATAGTTCATCAGCACCTCCCGTTGGATTTTTAACACGCTTAATGTCAATTATCCGTTCATTATGGTCTGTCCAATAAACCCATGGCTTCCGCACTCCCTAAAAAAATGAAGGCCCAAGCACGGCCTGCCGTCATTGCCTTAGTTGGCATTGTTTTGGTTGTCCTTCTGATTGTGATCGTGTACTTTGTTGGTTTTCGTTCCGCAGGGCAAGCATTTTTTACTCAAGAGCAAGGAGTTTCTGGAACTGCTGGATTTCGTGGGCAACTCTCTGATTTGCAGCAAGGAAGCCAGTTTCTTTTTCCCGTCGCTGCTCATCTTGGTACTGCTCAAGCGTCAGAGGTTTACTTTGAGTTAGAATTTCCTTCTGCGTTTAGTGTTAATCCAAGTGAAATTCAACTTCAGCTTCCGTTTACTGACGATCAAACCGCCTATCTTCGTCGAGAGATCAGTGGTAATAAACTTTTATTTCATCATGCGACGTTAGACCCGGCCAGAATTATCACTGGGTCAGATATTGCTATTGCTTCAATTCCTTTTACAGTAGTAGGGGGTAGTATTCCTACTGAAGATCAACTACGACAGATTCAATTTGTAGTCTTTACAATTCCTAATCTTAATCCTCCGCATGCTAATCTTATTCAGTTCATTAAAAATCCTATTGCGGAGCAAGTAAGTTGTCAGGCTAATGATGCTACCTGTCAGCCCTGGTTTGATACAAATCAAGAAACTCTTTGTCAAAGCTGGCTAGGATCATTAGATCAGGCAGGTCTTAATCAAAAGTTAACTGTTCCTCAAAAAACTGCGCTCTGTACTGATGTAGGAAGTCGTTTCGGGTATACTGTTGATATCAATGGTGATGCTAAAGTTGATGGTCAAGATGCGTTTATCATCCTCAAAATAGCAGAAGCAAAAGTTCGTGAAGAGTGTGGTAATATTAACTTAGCACCTTGTAATTTTGCAGGTACAAGAACCTGTGATGATAGTTCTTTCCGTGTTGATGGTTACAAAGGATATATCTTTGATGGTGCTCATTCCTGCCCTTATCAGGATACCGCAGCATATATTGGTGGAGGACAGTAAGATGAACCAGAAACTCTTAATCATACCATTATTGTTATTATTTTTTGCTCCGCTAGCAATAGCTGCTGACGCAGACTTTACGTTTTCCATCCCTGAAAAAATTGTGTACGATGTACCATTTCCCGTGCAACTACACGTAAATTCACATGGTGTTTCGTTCATTGATTATGACCTTTCTGTTGGTACCAATAACGGAAAAGCGTTATTCTCGCCAGGAGTTCAACGGGTCGATCAATTTCAATTGGTTGGAGGTCTTTCAGGTCCTCAAGAGAATGGTTTGTATTATCGTGTCAGGACAGAAACGAATGGAAACACTCTGGCAACAGCTGCTCCTAGTAATCTTTTAACATTGAGTAACGTTCGTGTTTCGGGGACTTTAGATGGTGGGTTCACATTCATTCTTCGTAGTGTTCCCCAGAAGATGTTGACTGCTGCTCAATCTGGCGTTGATTTTACGATTACAAGTCAAGATAGCACGGTTGTTATACCTCAGCTTTCTCTCTGCGGTGATGGGGTTGTTGGATATGTTGATTCAAACCAAGATGGGATTAAGCAATCATCTGAAAATAATGAAGCCTGTGATCCTGCGCTTCTTGGTGGAGATGGTTGTTCCGCTGACTGTCGTTATATCAAATCAACTCATAAAATTCAAGGGCAAACCAGTTTAGCTTCTAAATTCGCTTGTGATTTTGGTTCACGAGATTGTACTCTTCAACCACTGTTAGCACAAGACCGTTTGCTTGCTAAGCTTAATGCTATTTTCAACATTCCTGCTGATGTTAGCGATCAAAAACCTTCCTGTTTTCCTTATGTTGGGCATCCTGACGCTATCACTTTTGAAAATGGTGGTTTTTGCGTCACAGAAAAAAGCATTGCTCGGCAAGTACCATTGTTGAGAGAAGTACTCCTCGAATATTACGAAATAAATTAAAAAAAAGTGTGTGAAAAATAGATGGTAAATACACGTTTCGAAACGGCTCCAGTTGATCCACAGCGTCGTCGCCAGGTAGCTATTATTAGTGTAGTAGTTCTTGTAATGGTGGTGGTATTAATACTATCTCTATTTCTTGGTCGTCCATTTGTTGGTAAAGCCATTGCTGGTATTTCCGCATCTCAAGAGTTGAAAGTTGATGCCCTTGGAAAAGTTTCTATTACTGTTCTTTTGGAGGAAAGAGAACGAGCAGAAAGTTTTCTTGTTGCATTATCTTCACCAGTAATAGAACTGTGTCATGGTGGGGAACCAAGCGTTGATGTTGTTATTCCGCCCGTGTATGATATTCAAAGAACCTATTGTATGGATACAAAGTTGGTGCTCGATGCGGGGATTCTAAACCTTGCGAGTACTCCTCCTTCTGGTCCTGGTCGAGTTGAACTTGCTGTGATTCAATTCACAGTTCCAAGTGTTGAGGAAGTCAGTTTTCATTTTGATGCCATGAGCGTATATTCTAATAAAAGAAATATCATCTCTGCTCTGCCTGAAGATATAGCTCTTTCTGTTGTCGGTGGAGCACCCGCAAAAGATGTCGATAGTGATGGTATATTTGATGTTGTTGATAATTGTCAAGTACTTTCTAATCCGGATCAAGCTAATCAAGATGGAGATTCATTTGGTGATGTTTGCGATCAAACAGCGTGTGGGGATCATGCCTTGTTAACTAATCTTGCTTGTGTTTGTGACGCGGAATGGAAAGATGCAAACAATAATCTTAATGATGGTTGCGAGCAAGAACAACAACCACCTGTTCAATGTACTGCCGAGCAATGTAAAACGGATTTTGGATTTATCACTCGTGATGAATGTCCTAATGATGGAGGGGAATGTCCTCCAGTTGACATCGCTGGTGTAACTCAATTCTGTCAAGGGAATGATGACTGCCGTCAGTTGTGTAATGTGATTCCTGGACTTTGTGATGCTCAAGGTAGTGTAATATTCAATGCTGATCTTAATGGAGATCAAAAGTATGATGGACAAGACGCTGATATCGTCTACAAAACACGTGATTCTATCAACACTGTGACGTGTGGTGAAGCAAACCAGCTTCCTTGCTCTTATAATAGCAACAAATTTTATGTTTGCGACGACTCTTCTTATCGGGTTGTGGGAGAGAATATACTGTACGGCTTTGGTACGTTGACATACACATTTAACCATGAAAATTGTCCCTACGTAATGGAGGGAGCACAATGAAAACACAACATTTAATCTTATTCCTATTAATCAGTATTTTTTGTCTGTCTTTGCCTTCTGTGTTTGCAGAGAATGTTGACGTTGGTTTCTCAGTTCCTCAACCAGTCGTCTACGACGTTCCTTTTTCGGTTAATGTCAATGTCAACACTCATGATGTCAAAGTGATTGAATACAGTTTAACGATGAGCACGAACCCGGCACTTCCTCTTTTTAGTCAAGCAAGTCATACTAAAACTGATCGCTTTACTCAGAACGATCAATTCACTGGACGTTTCCAAAATAATCTGGCTTACCGTTTGTTTACAAGTTGGCATGGAAGAAGTGGAGAGGAATGGAGTAGCGTTGCTCCCCAATCTTTATTTACCATTAATAATGTAAAATTTCAAGGAATAAACGAAAATGATGTTCAAGGAGTACTATTTGATCTTGTAGCCGTAGCTGATCCCCAAAATTTCTTTACTCCTGCGACTGGATCTGCTATCGATGGTGTTGCTTCTGTTCCGAGTATCGCTGTTGTTCCCCAACTTTCCATCTGCGGTGATAGTGTTGTAGGGTATCTCGATGTAAATCAAAATGGCATTAAAGATGATGGCGAACAAAATGAAGCGTGTGATACTGGTGCAGCAGATGGAAGTACTGAAGACGATGGCTATCGTGCTAATCGTGATGGCTGTTCAGAAGATTGCAAATATGTCGATATTGATTACACCTGCACCAATACTAACTTCGGTGCTCGAAGTAGTATCTGTACAAAACTCCCCGCCAAACAAATCTTAATTAATCGCGTTACTGCTCTTATTAACGGCCTGTGTTATCGTCCTGATCATGGATTTCCCGAATATTGTCTAGCTGGTCAGCCATTAATCCAGTATCAAGATAACAAAATTAATGGAGACACAAAAATCAAGCTTGTTACCGCAGTCGGTCGGGCCTTGCGGGAGTTCTTCCTTGAATCAGCTCAATAAAGAGGTTTATCAATGAATGGTCGTGGCGCAAAACAACATCACAAGAATGTAAACGTTCGTTATAGACCGCACGCTCACCCACCCCCTAAAATTTATAATTCTGCCGGCGAAGCAAATAAAACATTTATCATTACTCTTATTTCTCTCGGCTTAGTTGTTGTTCTTGCTCTTCTTTTGTTTATTGTCTCACAGTTTGTGGGAAAAGCAATTTATACTGCTCCTAGCGGTCAGGAATTTGACCTTAGCTTGTTAGGGAATAAACTTGTTCTGACCGCAACACTTCAGCAGGGTATTTCTACGAATGGTGTTTACATAGAATTAATCTCTCAAAATCCGCAAGTTGATTTGTGTGCCGCTCAGCGTCAAGTCCAATTGTGGGGCGAGTTTGAAGAAATCTCTTGTCAAAATAATGTACTTACAATTGCCGATGCTACTCTCAGTGATCAAGATTTTAAAACAGGTACGTTCACTATTGCCGAACTAACTTTCGTTGAAGCTCTACTTGTCCAAGAATTTGATGTTCTCATTCGCCCTTCTATCTATGACCTTCAAACAGGTAATGATCTTTTTCCTGAGGATTACACGTTTACGATCGAAATTCTTCCTTGTACCTCTGGTCAACAACAAGCCTGCGGTTTTAATGAAGGAATATGCCAAGAAGGCCAGCAAGTCTGTCAGCAGGATGCAACATGGGGAGATTGTCAAAATGCCGTTGCTCCAGGTTTTGAAGTGTGTGATGGTCTAGACAATGATTGTGATACCACTATTGATGAGGAGTTTGATCTTCAAACAGATTTATTTCATTGTGGTATTTGTAATAATGTTTGCCAACCAACCCAAGAATGTGTTCTAGGTCAATGTGTCGGTGATCTTCCTCCTGCTCAAGATCAGGATGGCGACGGTGTTCCTGATGGTCAAGATAACTGTCCTGCTGTCCCTAACCCTCTTCAAGAAAACACCGATGGTGATAACCTTGGCGATGTATGTGATCAAGTAGTTCTCGACCCAGGTTCTAGTAGTTCCGGAAGCTCCGGTGGTGGCAGTGGATGGAGATGTATCTCAAATATCACCTGTACTTCCTGGACATTCTGTAATGAAAATCTTCAGCAGCAACGCAGTTGTACCGATCAGAACAACTGCAAAAGCCCTTACACCGCAAATACGTATACAGAAAACAGAACCTGTCAACCGTGTCAGGAGTCATGGATTTGCACTGATTGGCAGTCTTGCCAGAACGGTCAAGAAACGAGAGTATGTTATGATGAGCATCAATGTGGAACTACGGGCAGAAAACCAGTAATAAGCAATTCCTGTGGAGCAAGTGTTGTTCCAGGTCCTGAACCAGTCCGCATCACGTCTCAAATTCCTCCTTTGCAAGGGCAGCCTCGTCCTCCCATCGTTCAACAACCACAATCCGCATCCACATTTGACGCTCTTTGGAATAATTACAAAGTGTACTTTATTGCTGGATTCAGCGTCTTGTTATTAAGTATCATTGTTGCTCTTGTCGTTGCCCATACTATCAAACCACAAGCACGGGCGTATAACTTTGATGATCTTGTTCAATGGGTTCGCAAAGAAAAAGAAGTTGGCGCTACGGATGAAGAGATTAAACAATTAATTACTCAAAATACTGGCTGGAACCACGACGATGTCGAGAACGCTTTCCGCGAATTAAATCGCGCTGCTGCCGAACAGAAAGCGTAATTTTCATTTTATTACAATCTCATCCGCAATAACTTCTTTTGCCCCTTTGTATTCTTCTACTTTTCCCGTTATTTCTACAAAATCACCCTCTTTCAAAAAGATTGGCTTCTCGGTAAACACAATTGCTTCCACTGTGTCTATCCGCTGTCCTTGAATTGTCACAAAAATAGCTTTCTCACTCACATGCAATTTTTCCACTCTTCCTTGAATGGAAACCGTTTGTTGTTCTTTCCACTGTTCTGGTGATTCTAAGACTGCTAAATTGACCTCTTCCGCATAAAGATATAAGATAACTAGTCCCAGAATTGTACAAATTACCGCAGTCGTAAAAAGAGTTTGTTCTTTCATATCTTCGTTTCTTCCCAAGATAAATTCACTAAAGATTTAAATAATCTGCTCACAACATTAACCCAATGTCACGCGCTATTGAAATTCGTACTCTGTTGATCGGCATTGAACGCAGGATGAAACCACTAGAATGGGATCTCAATAGAAAACAGATTAACGAGTACAAGAAAATCGAGCTTACAAAGCTTAAGCACGAACAGGAAACATTACTGCAAGAGCTTCAGACACTTGCCCCGCAAAATTGAACAGTTCTTTTCTCTGCTCTTTCTTCATGACGTTTTTCTCCCAGCAACATTATGTCAAGGAATATTTATAAATAAACTTCATTCTTCCCTCTTCACAGCTGAGACCACGCGTTGCGTGTGAGCCGATAGGTTCGCAAAATAGTGTTTTGCGCGCAAATTTCAATGTTTGTGCTTAAGTCTCGGGTTAAGGATGTGAAATCATGACAGAATTTAAATTGGTCATTTCCACCAACAATGGAAAAAGTTATCAAAAAGAAATTAAAGATCCAGAATCTGAGCATCTTTTGAAGAGTCGCATTGGCGACGTTGTCAAAGGTGATCTTATTGGTTTTCCAGGATATGAATTTCAAATTACCGGCGGTTCTGATAAGTGTGGATTTCCGATGCGTAAAGGTATCCAGCAGCCGCGTAAAAAAGTTCTTATTGGCCGAAGTGTTGGATTTTCAGGAAAAACACGCAATAATGATAAACAGGGCGGCTTAGTTCGTCGTCGCACGGTCTGTGGTGAGATGATCACTAAGATAATTCATCAAATAAATGTTAAAGTAACTAAAGAAGGTGCTCAACCTTTTGTTTCTGCTCCTTCTGAGGAAGCTAAACAATAACTTTTTAAACTCTTTTTATTTTCTGTACCATTAAAGGTGATTGAGAACATGGCTTTACGTAATCTTATCCAGACATTCAAACAACAGTTTGCTCTTTTTCAAGACCAGGTTTCTTTGTTTGTGCAGTTCATAATTGGAAAATACAAAAATTTCCGTAGTGATACTGTCCAAGAACAAGTCGCCTGTTGCACTCTTGCTGCCAGTCCGATTCTCATTATCGTTTCCATCATCCTTTTTATTGTATCATGACTCCGCTCGTTCAAGACAAATTAGGACGTGATTTTGGTAAAGAGCGCTCTCTTCGCAGAGACCATCTTCTCGATCAAGAGGTTACTATTCGCATTCAGCCGCGCAAAGTGCTGAAGTGGGGAATTATTGGTTTACTATTCGTTGCTTTTTTCTTTCTAGGGCGAATGAGCATGGATTGTACTGTCGATAATAACGAGATCACTACTCCCGAAGTCGCCGTTGCTCCCGCTCCTATCGTCGCTGAAAGTGAAGAGCCAGGCCGATTTAGCATTGGCGCCGTGATTAATCTTATCGGCAGTCTCTTTTCCTCTGATGATAATTCCTCTGCCGTCGTTGCCGTTCCTGTTGTTCCTTCAAATGGTACAGTTGTCCCTGCGGCATCCGCTCCATCAAATACAACAACACCCAATCCCGCGACGACAACAACTGCAGAACCCGAAGTTGAAGAGGCCGTCATTACTTCATACTCCAAAGTGGCTCTAAGTCTCGAATCAGTATACACAAAATGGTATGACACGTGGGGAAAAATTATGACTATCACGTACACTATTAAAAATAACGAAGTCGGGACAATTAAGCCGTCATACATTATCATGAATGTTGAAGGCTACGACGATTTCGATAAAAAAATTAATGTTCACAACCAGTCTAAAATAATTAAAGCAGGTGCGAAAAGCACAAAGCAAGTTACTGTTCAGGGTGGATTTTCCTATAGTGAAGTCAGTGCTGGCGATTTGACTAGCGTTGACATCGTTCTGGAATTATATGACGAGAACGGTAAATTAATGACGACAGTAACTAAGAAACAGAATTTAAAAGGTAGCTGAAAAGAAGTTTCCTTTCCATCATCGATGCGTTAATTATATATATTCTTTGCAATTAGTCTTTGTCTATGAACGACATTTTGGAATTAATCAAATCCCGTCGAACGATCAAACGTTTTCTTCCTAAATTTGTCTCTTGGGAAAAAATCTCCCGCGTTATTGATGCTGCTCGTCATGCTCCTAGTTGTGGCAATCTTCAAAATTGGAAATTTATCGTTGCTTTAGATTCCGGCGTGAAACAAAAATTAGCCGAATCCTGTTATGAACAATATGAAATTGCCCTGGCGGCAGTTCTCATCGTCGTTTGTGCTGAGCCTGAAAAAGCGGAGCGTTACTATGGTCTGCGAGGAGAACGTCTGTATACTGTTCAAAATTGTGCTGCTGCAATTCAAAATATGCTTCTCGAAGCTCATTCGCTTGATCTTGGATCATGCTGGATTGGTGCTTTTGATGAAGACAGCGTACGATCGACACTGAGTATTCCTCCTGAAATTCGTCCTCAGGCCATTATTGCCATTGGTTATCCTCAAGAAGTTCCGGTCAAACCGCCAAAATATCCTCTGGAAACAGTCGTTTACTTCCATAAATGGCGTCGTAAAATGCGCGATCCGGCTAAGTATATGAATGACATTGCTGCTATTCTTGCCCGCAAAGCTGAGTATGCTAAACAAGTTGCTCAAAATACTGCCACCAAAGTGTTAGAAAAAATTTCTCAAAAGTAAACATTTTTAAATGATCTTGTTATTTTAACATCATTCTTATTGTAAAATTAATCATTTATATTCTCCAGCACAGAAATGCTTAAATACTTTAAGTAACTCCAGAAAATAAAAGAGTTGATACAAAAGTCTGGTAAACTTTTGCAGTCAAAAATTTGGTTTTAATCGGTTGGTAAGTTCCGATAGTTGGTTATTCTAGTTGGTAAGACTAGTTTTGGTTGATTCTAAAGAGTAAAATATCCTGCACGTATATAATCATTTGCGTAGTGCAAACTATATATTGGGGGATGCGTGTCAGAAAAGGACATAAAAATGAGGTGGGTATACAATGGAGTTTATTATAGAAAAAGCAATGAACAATAACTCGTCTGACGAGTATGATTTTGAGAATATGAATCAAGCGAACATCAAAGTAATTGGTGTTGGCGGAGCCGGAAACAATATGGTTGGTTGGCTCTACAAAAAAGGAATCAAAGGCGCAGAAATTATCGCGACCAATACTGATCATCAGCACTTAACGATTACTCCTGCCGATCAGAAATTCTTGATTGGAAAAGACTGCACACGTGGTTTAGGATGTGGCGGATTTCCCAATAAGGGAGCAGAAGCTGCTCAGGAATCATTAACCCGCATTAAAGAAACATTAAAAGGATCTGATATGGTCTTTGTCTGCGCAGGAATGGGAGGAGGTACTGGTACTGGTGCTGCTCCTGTTGTTGCTCAAGTCGCAAAAGATACTGGTGCAATTGTTATTGGAACAGTGACGATGCCGTTCAGCATTGAACGCGCCCGCTGCGACAAAGCTGAATTTGGTCTGCAGCAACTTCGCCAAGTGTCTGACACAGTTATTGTTATTGACAACAATCGCCTTGTTCAGATAGCAGGTAACTTGCCTATTCAGCAAGCTTTTGCTGTTGCCAACGAATTGATCGCCACAATGATTAAAGGAATTGTTGAAACGATTGCCGTACCATCCTTAGTTAACTTGGATTACGCTGACGTAAAAGCAATTATGTCCAATGGTGGTGTCGCTGCGATTGGTGTAGGCAGTTCCGATACTAATAATCGTGTTGAAGAAGCAGTTAAAGGAGCCTTATCTAATCCCTTGCTTGATATCAACTACGAAGGAGCTACTGGCGCATTGATCCACGTAACAGGTGGACCGGACATGACTCTTGATGAAGTTTCCCGAATTGGAGAATTGGTTACCGAATCTCTTGATGACGATGCAAACGTTATTTGGGGAGCACGTGTTGCTGATGACATGAAAGGAAAAATGACGGTCATGACTATCATCACTGGTGTCAATTCACCATGGATTTTAGGCAAAGTGGACAAGAAGAGTTCCGAACGACGAGCACAATCCCTTAGCCGGGAATTGGGCATTGAGTTGGTCTAAGACCAATTTCATACTCCAAATCTTGCCCCGTCGTTTTCTCTTACAACCACCCCCTGTAAGGACCTCTGCGGGCAAGATTTTTTTTATTTTTTTTAATGACTTTTTCTGTTTACTTAATCTTTCCTTCTAATCGTTCCGTAAATCCGCATTTCCCGCATTTCATTCGATAGTTATTATCTTCATCAGAATATGCTGCACTGATTTCGATTAATTCTGCTTTTCCATATCCACAGCGCTTACAGACATGATCATGAACAGCAAGAATATTCTCTCCATCGGCAACTTGAACTGTTTTTGCTTGGTGTTGATTTTTCTCTGTAAATGATGGTTGTTCTTGCTGAAGCGTAGGTTGCGTATGGCCGTTGGGACAACTCATCCATTTCCCATAGGGCGTTTTCTGAAGTCGCAACAAAGTACCGCAGCTTGCACAGAACATAGTTTTGGGTTTATATTATCTTATTAAATATCTTTCCGAAGAAAAAATCTATTTAAGAGTGTACTCACTTACTACTTCTGGTTCTGCCAATCCCAACTAAATCTTTATATAATTCTTCTCAATCCTACAGAAATATGAATGCCAAGAAAGATACCAAAGGATTAACTGTAACAAAAGATGGCGACTTTTCTGAATGGTATACCCAAATAATTCAAAAAGCCGATTTAGCTGATTATTCTATTGTTTCTGGTTGTATCATCTATAAGCCAAATTCCTATTCCCTTTGGGAAAAGATTCAGCAGGTAGTTGACAAGCGTTTTAAGGAAGTTGGAATTAAAAATGCCTATTTCCCTCTCTTTATTCCAGAATCGTTGCTTAAAAAAGAATCAACTCATGTTGCTGGTTTTACTCCTGAAGTTGCCTGGGTAACTCATGCTGGTGAGACTAAGCTCAGTGAACGTTTAGCGATCCGTCCAACGTCTGAAACTATTATGTATGATTCTTACTCAAAATGGATTCGTTCCCACAATGACCTTCCTTTACGCCTGAATCAATGGAACTCGGTAGTTCGGTGGGAATTCAAGCATCCTGTTCCTTTTTTGCGCGGCCGGGAGTTTTTGTGGAATGAAGGACACACCTGTTTTGCTTCCAAAGAAGAAGCAGAGGCGGAACAAGAAGAAATTATCGGGATTTACAAAGAAGTATGTGAGAAATATCTTGCTCTTCCTTCATTGATTGGAAAGAAATCAAAAAATGAAACGTTTGCTGGAGCAGAATACACTGTTTCCATGGAGTTTGTCATCCCTAATGGAAAAGCAATTCAAGGGCCAGACTTTCATCACGATGGACAAATCTTTGCGAAAGCATTTGACATTACTTTTTTAGATAAAAATGGCAAGAAAGAATATGCTTGGCAGAATACGTTTGCGATCTCTACTCGCATGCTTGGTGTATTAGTCATGATGCATTCTGATGACAAAGGTCTTGTTCTTCCACCTGCGATCGCTTCAACTCAAGTCGTGATCGTTCCTATTCTCTTTGATGATACCAAAGCAAAAGTTCTTGCAGAAGCAAACAATCTCAAAACGAAATTAGAAAAGAAAGGAATTACGGTCTATCTTGATAATCGCGAGGGCTACACTCCTGGCTGGAAATTTAACGAATGGGAAATGAAAGGCATCCCAATTCGTATCGAAGTTGGTCCCAAGGATTTAGACAAGAAACAAGTTGTCGCTGTTCGTCGTGACACCGGAGATAAGAAATCTCTTCCGTTTACTTCCCTCGAAACAGAAATTCCTGCTCTCTTGCAGCAAATTCAAGATAATCTCTTTACCAAAGCTGAGAAACATCTTCATAACAGTATTGTTCACATTGACAATACAAAAGATGCAGTGAAACATCTCGAAAATAAGAAACTACTTTTTGCTCCATGGTGCGGCACTCCGCAATGTGAAGAAGCGTTCAAAGAAAAAACCGGTGCCAAATCACTCAACTCGCCATTCGATCAGCCCAAACTTAAAAAAGACCAGCCGTGTTTCACCTGTTCCAAAAAAGCCGCTGTATGGTTCTACTTCGGACGAAGTTATTGATTTTTCTTGACTAATCAATATGTTGCACAAGAAATAGTTTTTATCCGACTAAAATGTTTTACATTCTTCGTTAAGACACACTCTCCATGGCGTTTTGCAATCCCCGCAATCATGCTATCCTCGGGATCGATCATTTGCCCTTCACATTTCAATAGGCCGTCTATTTTTCCAGCTTCTTCTGCACTCTCTTTGTCAAAATTGAGTACCAACTGAGAAGAAATGATCTCCATTATTTTCTGCTTTTCTTTTACTGGTTTGTTACTTTGTGCTAGGCCACTCCATAGTTCAAATAACGTTGGTGTACAGATATACGTATGTTCTCCTTTTTGTTGGAGCTCACGTGCCTTCAAAACTGCTTCGGGATGATTATTCATAAGGTCTATAACAAAGCTTGTATCAAGGATCATTGCAATCTCCTTGCTGTCTCACTCATTCTTTCTTGTGATTCTCTCCTTCTCTCTTTTACGTGTTTTCGCAGTCCTTCTGCTTCTTTAGTTGTAAGTCTCCCAACCAATTCGAGAAGAGAATGTTTAGGGAAATGCTTTATAATCACATCACTGAAGCTATCGTGGGCACTTTTGTATTTTGACAGCCGTTCATAGGCATCTTCGGTAATGGTGAGTGTTTTTGTTGTCATAAACGTACGTGTACATACGTGTACTTATAAACTTTCCGCTGGTGGTTAGTATTAAATTTATATACTTCCTTCTTCACTCAACGCCCAATGCCAACTGAAATTATCGTTGTCGGCGATACCGAACTCGGCGGCGGAACTCTTACTGATGATTTCATTGCCGACAAATCTCTTTCTCAACTTCTTCTTACCTACGCCGCAAAGAAATCTCCCGTTGACTTCATTTGCAATGGTGATACATTCGACTTTTTGAAATGTCCTTATTTTGACAATGGCAAACTTACCTATCCTCGTCATATCACCTCTGGAGTTTCTGTTGCTAAATTGAAGATGATCTACGATGCCCACAAACCTGTTTTTCAAGCTTGGCGTGAATTTGTAACCTCAACTCAGCACCATCTTTACTTCGTTATCGGTAACCACGACCACGATCTTTTCTATCCAGAAGTTCGTCAAAAAATAAAGTCACTCCTCCGTTCCCACAAAAATATTCATTTTATCATGGAATATGAAAAAAATAACATCCATGTCGAACATGGTCATCAGCATGATTTTCTCAATCGAATTAAGCCAGATCACCCTTTTCTCAAATATAAAAAACAGCGCATTCTCAATATTCCTTGGGTTTCATTTGGTATTATCAGTGGTTTTCTTAAACTAAAAGAAGAACACCCTTTTATGGAGCGCATTAAACCGCTTCCTGTTCTTTTCTCTCATCATCGTGCGATTGTCAAAAAACTGAACATTCTCTCTTTTTTCTTTCTTCTCAAAAATATTATCCTCTATCCTTTGCATTACCATTTTGATCCGACGTGGACTTTTCCCAAAGAATTACTGCGTGAAATCTATCGGCGCTTTCGGAATGTCCATTGGGACGTTGACGACGTCGTCAAAACATTCAAGCGGAAACGCTGGCGCTCTTTGCACAGAAATAAAGTGTATGTTTTTGGTCATGTTCACACCAAATATGTGGAAGAAAAAGAAGGCTGGGTTATTATTCACTCCGATACCTGGCGTGATGAATATTTCCTAGATAAAGACACCAAAGTCTTAACACCAAAAACGAAACAATATGTTCATATTCTTGCAGAAAGTGACCAAGTCAAATGGGAACTCCGTGCTCATCCCATCACCCGCTCGACTTTTCATTTTAATGATGTCATGAAAGACGAGGTCAAATTTCTTACTCTTGCCGCTGGTGAAGAAGGGTATCATTACCCTTTCACAAAGCCGGAACAAAAATAAGAGTTCAGAAAGTTTATAAATGATTATACTGATTATCTTACTATGACCTCTCTTCTTGAACAAACAGTTACTCAAGAAATTACACATTACGCTCATTCTTCCATTACTGCAGCAATAATGGGAATTATTAACGCTGATCAAAATTTGGATTTATCAGGAAAAGACAATCCTCATCATCCATCAGATTCGATGGAGCAAGAACAACCTGATCTTGAATTGCTAGGTTTGAAATCATCACTGTCCATCAGCTATTCTTTCCATCGTGATCAATTTCTTTCTTCAAGTTATTCTTCCATCAGCGGTCCTGTTGACCACATAGAAATGATGTACGGAGAAATAGCAAGATCATCCTTCAGTTCAGATGAAGAGTATCTTACTGGCAGTCCTCAAGTAGAAGAAGATCTCGCTGAGACAATGACGGCAGAGGAAGCTCAAGAAGCAGTGAGAAATGTTCAATATGCTACTGCTCTAGGCACATTTCATGACGTGAGCCCGCGTGAGCGTCAAAGATTAAGTACGTATGGTCTATTTAACACCGTTTCTTTAATGCTTAATCATACTCTTCACGCTTTAACGGCTGACGTTGACTATTCCCGCACGATCTAATTGCGGATTATACTAACGGACAGAAATAAATGATCAAACTGTTCTGTCCGTTATATATACAAAGGACACAACTAAACAATTAAATATTTGTGTCCTTTGGTATATAACGAAACACGGGAAGAACAACTCTTTCTGATAAAGTACGGTCAACATCAATAGAATCTCCATATCGGCTTTCAATTCGTACACTGGTTGGTGCAATTAACTTTTCTCGTTGATCTTTTGGATAAAATAAGTCCCTTCCCATTGCCATCATTGGTCCTGTTGCAGCGGTTAAATCGGTTTCTAATTTTTGTATACTTATCTCTCTTTGGTCAGGTTCTATCCGGGATTCTAATAGCTGTTCCGCTGAGCTAATTCCATTTCTTGAAAGTGTAACTATAACTCCCCTTTGTTCTCGCTGAACTGAAAGAGAATAATATTCTTCACTTCCAAGGCCGTATCGTTCATACATTTGATCTAAAAGTAGGTCCGGCTCAGTTATTGCTAGCTTTGTCCGTAAAAGAACTCCGGCGGCAAGGAGATTTGTTATTCTTAAACAATCACTTCCATCACGTTTTCTGATCTCACGAACAACTCCACTATCGCTGGCTCGCATCATCGTAGCCGCATGCGCCAAGTATTCAACTAATTCCTGCGTAGAAAACTCTTCCTCTCTTTTATGGTGGTTATGCAAAGAAGCAAGGTCACCAAAAAAAGCAGCAAGATAACCGGCGGTCGATTGCTCGTACCAGATCATCATTGCTAATGAACTCATCTAATTGCATACCTCTCGATCATCTCTCGCTCCACGAAATGTAATTTTCCTGGAACAATAAGACAAAATGGTGGCTTGCCAAAATCAATTTCTTTTATTTTTTCTAACGAACCCGCTTTAATAATCATGTCATCGGCGCCTAATCTCGCACATCCAATAACCATCATACTTGGTGTAATCACGTGTTCTTTCTTCCTCTCTTCGATCGTTTCTAAAACCGTCAGCGCTTCCGGAATGGTCATAAACTTCTTCAGCTCAGGTTTTAAATCCAATAAAAAGACAGTATGCATATCTAGATATAAATTCTGTCTTAATACAATATATGGTGTCTCCAGATGTGGATGATCTTCCAAGAAAGGAATTGAGATTGTTCTGCCAAACTTGTATAACTGCAATCCAGTGATTCCAATAGCTGTTAAAATCGAAGCATTGTGGATAATTTTTACATTCACTCCTTGTTCCTGTGCTTGCTTTAGTAGCTCTACATGTGTTGTTGCCGCAAACGGATCGCCGACAACAAGAAATGCCACTTCTTTTGTTTTCGCTTGAGTAATAATCTCTTGCTCGTGTTGTTCTGCCACTTCACGCGGCGCAGGAATCACTTTTCGTCCATAGAATTTTTCTAAATCCTCTCGCGAGCATTGTAATAATGAAGTATAGGTATCTACATACACAACATCACAGCGTTTGACAATTTCTAGCCCTTTCACCGAAATATCTTTTTCATCATGCAGTCCTAATCCGATAAGGTAGAGTGTCATAAAGATTACAAATACTCAATCAAAATAAAATTCTTTCGTTACCAGAACATCTATAAATCCATTCTCGTCATCAGTATCGCATTGAAAATGATAACGTTTACCCTGTTGACTTCCTTTTAATGCCTCAAAAATATCAACCGCTCGCAGATCATAAAATTGGCAATTAATTGAACCAGCATCTGCTCCTAAATAATTTTCCAAGCAAAATGCATAGTTTAATTGCCTCTGGCGCATATCTTCTGCTTGTAATCTATTCCTATTAATCTCTCTATCATGACTTCCAAACTGTCGTTGAAGCTCTTCTCGCGCAGCTCTTTTTGATTCGTAATCACATTGCTCAATAGAATCTTGAAGATTTTCAGGTCTTACTACGGGGAGATCACCACATGCTGCAACAACGAACGCCCAACTAGCTGCTAGATATGATACCGCCCATCGAGAAAAAGGTCTCATCTGCTCTCCCCTTTATAGTGAAAAAGTTTGTTTGTAATCAACGCGTCGATTTCCTTTTTTATCTCTGCTTGTGCATTGGAAAAGAACGTCACCGTGTTTTCTTTCTTTAATCATTTCAATAACATCAACACTCATTCCATCAACATACGCTGCACAGCCAACATCATATCCTAATTCTCCCGTTAAGCAATATCCCATAAATCGCTGCATATCAACTAATGTTGCTGCTTGAAGTCGGCCTGGATGCACATCGCCGTTATGGCCATCAAACTCTTCTACAATACTACGTCGTGCATTCATTTCAGAATCAGTATAGCATTGATTTGCAACATCTTGACGTTGAAGTCTGTCTAATGGTTCAGAATCAACTTCAGTTCCACAGCCAGTCAAAGCTCCCACGTTATTGAGTATTAAAGCTGCATACGCAGCATTTCTTGTTCTTGCCATAGTATTCTAAACTTAATTCTATTTATAAATATTTCTAAATATATCCCTTAATAGTAATAACTTAAACAGATTTACAACTTCTTAACCATATACATCCATTCTCGTTCATACCCTAATTTCAATCGATAATACTCCCGCACACCGACACCTGCAATCACAACCATTTTCTCTTTACCATGGTGTTTAGCAATCTCCTCCGCTTTTTCCATCAGCTTCTTTCCCCAACCGCGATGCTGTACAACGCCATCTTCTCCGATTGCTGTTGCTGTTCCATACACATGTAATTCTCGAATTAGCGCACTCGCTGGTGTTATCTCTGATCGTAAATACTGTCCTGGAAATCGCAGGCGGCAAAACCCAATCAAAATATCGTTCGTTATGTCTTCCGCAGCAATAAAAAATTCTTTTCCATTTGATGCCTCATATTCCATTACTTTAATTTTCACATTATTCCAATCTACAACTTTTCCTTTTGGTTCACGGCAACGAATACAACGGCATCGGACATCATAATGATCAAGCATGTACTGTCGTAGATTAGTCAAATCAACGCCCGCCTCCCAATACTTCGTCGGCACGTCTCGTTGAATGCGTTGAATCCGGCAATACTCCGGTACTTCCTTTTTCCATTCCACCAGTAAATCTGCTGCTTGTGCCGTCGTTAACGGCGTAAATTTTCCTAATTTATACTGTTGATACAACGCCGTTCCTGGTCCAACCATGCACGGATACATTTTGATCATATCCGGTCGATAGTGTTGATCGGTAAACAATTGCTTCATTCCCGCCGCATCCCGTTCTTTGTCCGTCAGCGGCAATCCCGGCATATAATGAAAATTAATTTTGAAACCTAAATCACGCAGAATTTGGATGGATTTTATTGAATCTGCGGCGGTATGTCCCCGATGAACTATTTTTAACACATCATCATACACCGATTCAATTCCTAATTCAACCCGTGTACAGCCTTGGCGGAGCATTTCATTTCCATGGTCAAGAAATCCCCAATCTGGTTTTGTTTCGATGCACAACGCCACACAACGAATTTCTGCCGTCTCATTCCGTTGTTGTTCCTCTTCAAGTGTTGTTTCTCTTTTTTGCTTGTATTTCAAAATCTTTTCTTGCACTGCATTTGTTCTCGTTAGGTTATGAATATCTCCCGGCAGTTCAAAGAATTCTTTAAACTTCAAAAAATCAAATTCACCTTCTGCGTCAAAAAAGAGTTCTGCAAAATCATTCAACCCGCGGTAGGCGTCCTTAATCACCTCTTCTTGATTGGCTTTCGGAATAGAAGGAAACGTTCCACCCATAATAATAAATTCAACTTTATCGAAGCTGTGTCCGAGAATGGCATACTGTTCTAAGCGATTGAAGACAATCAAATAAGGATCATATTTATTGCGTATTGCGCGCATTGTTGCCGGCTCATGGCCGGTGTATGATTGCGGAACATCACCCCACGGTGAGCCAATTCCTCCTGGACAGAACGTACATTTCCCATGCGGACAGCGATGCGGTGCGGTCATGATGGCGAGAGGCGACACTCCTGAAATAGTGCGAACAGGTTTTGTCAGCAATACTTTTCGTAGAGCCGGAATATCTTTCACATCGGCATGGAGGAGAACTTCAATATTCGTTGGAATTTTCTTTAGTTTGTGTTTGAGTGCTAAATCTCGCTTTAGTTTTGTCAACTCCCGTTCTGAATACTGCTTCTCTTTCAATGATCCAATGATCTCGATATAAAATTCCTGTTCCATGGTGTTAACAACTTATTTTTACTATTCTTTATAAAATTGCTCCACCATAATAATTACACTGAGAAAAGCAGAAAGCCCCGTTCTTTAGATCGGGGATGAATGCTGTCTTTCTGCTTTTCTGGTGCAAGAATGTAAAAAACATTCTGCACAGAAAGCTTTCGCTTTCTTGTGTCACAGAAATTCGCCTATCAAAGAAAGTGTCTATGTTCAAGCCTCGCCATTTATGGCGGGGTGAGACACTTTCAGCGAATTTCTCATGACTTTTTAGTAATTAATACAGAAAAATTTAAATAAACCTCTTTATATTGCGGACTCAATGACAATTAATGTTTTGTTTGTTGATGAAATAGATAGAACGGAATCTACGCGGGAAGCTCTTCAAAGTAATTTTCCTCGGGTTGATCATGTTGCCGCATATCGAGGTGCACTAGATTTACTAGCGAGAGAAGATTCACGCTATACTGTTGCTGTTGTCAATCCGACTATTCCTGGCCAAATTTTTGATCAAAGTGCTCAACTAATAAGAGAACTAAGATCCAGACATATTTCCGTCATTGGAGCAGATTATGGCCGTCGGAGTGAATTAGAAGCTTGTGGTTTTGTAGGATCACAAGATATTGCTCAATGGACAGCAATACCTTATGATGACGATAAGATCGTCGCTCAAATTAGACAACTATTTCCTCAATAGACTAATTACACTCATTCTCAAGAATAATCAAAAAACTCTTTTTTAACTGCCGAAATCTTTATAAATCAACCCCTAATTTGATTGACCATGGGAGGACGTATTGGTACGCAACAGCGTAAGACACGCTATAAGTACATTAAACATTACAAAGAGCGGGGAAAAATCCCTTTAAGCCAATACTTTCAAGATCTTAAAGATGGTGACAAAGTTAATCTCATCATCAATTCCTCGATTGACAAAGGTCGTTTCTATCCACGATTTCATGGTCTTACTGGCACCGTAACTGGTCGTCGTGGTTTCTGTTATCAAGTCACTGTTAATGATGGAGACAAGCAAAAGCTTCTCTACGTGCATCCTATCCACTTAAAAAAACAATAAATGTCCCATGGTTTCCCCCAAATTCATAGAACAAAAACCAGTACCTTTATCTGACGTTCACGAAATCATCAAGCACATTGAAAAACGTGACCAGCAGCTTGGTCATACCACGACGAAAGTAAAAGAATACGTTGACTTATTCACTCCTCTTTCATCCGAGAAAAAAGAACAGCTTCTGAAAAAACTTGCCGGTCTCGACGTGACTCGTCTTAAAGAAGAACATATTACTAAAATTCTTGATTTTCTGCCCCAAACCCCGAACGATGTTAAAATCATCTTCCAAGGGTACAATGTGAGCCTGGCCAAAAAAGACCAGGAGAGCATTGCCGCGACGGTGAAAGAAATCGTCTCCTAACGCGGTGTGTTTCAAAACGCAATTTTTATTAACACCGCCGGAATTCTAACCCTATGATCCCGCCACAACAAACTGTCCGTGAAGAGAACGCCATTGTGCTAGATTTTCTCCCTCATGGGTATCCTTTTGATGATGCGGCGATGAAAACACCGATTGTCCAAGCTCTTGGCACAACACATCTTACCGTTCTTGAACTCATCCCTAAGAAAGGCATTTTCCTCCAGCCAGGTCAAAGTGTCTATATTGGTGAAGGCAAGCGTGATGAAATTCATCATATTAAAGGCCGCATTGGCACAGAAAAACTGACCTCCACCGGACGTAATACTCTTGAAACTGCTGTTGAAGAGGTTGTCTCTCAAGACGAACCGCGCTTTTTGGATTTTTTCAACAAAGCACAGCCTTTAAGCATGCGCATGCACCAGCTTGAGCTCTTGCCTGGTTTTGGTAAAAAACATATGTGGGAAGTTATTGAAGCTCGAAAAGTAAAATTATTCGAGAGTTTTGACGACATCCGTAACCGTGTTAAATTGATACCTAATCCTAAACAAGTCGTCATCAAAAGAATTTTATCCGAACTTGAAGGCAAAGAAAAGTATTTTGTTTTCGTTCGCTAGTCACCACTTTCCTTGCCAGTGTGGATTTTCTTTTTTCTCCTTGACAAGATCATGCATACCAGCATGTTCCGCATGCTTTAGCAGCTTCTTCGCCATTTCTTTTATTCTTATTCCATTGATTGCCACATCATCTTCAAAAAAAGAATAATGTTCCAGCAGTTTAGTCATAACCTCTGCCTGTCGTTGCAAATTGACGTGAAGAATACCTGGTGTCGCCACTTCCCTTTCTTTCTCAAGCTCTTCAAATTCTTCCAGAAAAGCTAACATCATTATCAAATCATTCTTGGAATCATGCAAGAATTCGTGTATGGCTTCAATATCGGACAGTGTATCCGCTGATTTAGCTTTCTTTTCCTTTCTAAAAACATTTTTCCACCACTTCTTTTCGTACAAAGGCATAGTATTAATGAATTGTCTACAAAATATAAATGTTGTTATTAAGACTAAGCTCAATCTTTATATATCTCCACACGATCGCTAATAATAGAATGACCGAACTTACCATTGGCAGTAAAGCACCACTCTTTACTCTTCCCAATAGGGATAATGATCCTATTTCTTTAGAAAAAGCTCTTCAAGGCAACTGGCTTGTGCTTTACTTTTACCCTAAAGATGATACTCCTGGTTGTACGATCGAAGCACAAGACTTCACAAAATTATATTCTGAATTCGTCAAGCAAAAAGCTCCGGTCTTTGGGATCAGTCCAGATTCACCGAAAAGCCATTGTAAATTCTTTGAAAAACAAAAATTGAATCACATCACTCTTTTAAGCGATGAAAAACATACTGTTCTTGAACAATACAACGTCTGGGGCAAGAAAAAGTTCATGGGTCGAGAATACCTCAGTGTTCTCCGCACCACGTTTCTTCTCAATCCGCAAGGCAAAATTGCTTGGATCTGGCGGGATGTTAATGTCAAAGACCACGCTGCGGACGTATTAGCGAAAGTAAAAGAATTGCAGAGAATGTAAACGGTTATGCTCCATAATTCTTTATTCTTGTAAACTTTTCAACGTATCGGCATAGCTAACCCACAGATCAACTAAAGCCATTAAAGCATATGCCTGTGAAGAATTATCCACATTATGAGTAGTATATCTGACGGCTTTTTTATCTTCTAATTGCTCTTTTTTAAAATAATTATCTACAACTAACCAAACACCATTTTGACCCAAAGAAAATTGACTCACAAAAGCAGTACTTTCATAAAAAGTAAAAGGGCTTAGCCAAGAGTGGCCCAATCTTGTAGTGAGGTCAGTTCCCAAACCATTCATTCTTTCTTGAACGCTTTGAGACAAATTAGTTTTAATCATTTCCTCGGCAAATCGATCATCCAAAACGATATCAAAATTAAATCCTGGTTGGTATAATGCGATTGGTTGCCAAATTATTCCAGTCATATTACTTTTGAAAAGAAGACGATTTATAAATTAATCTCATTTCCCACATATTCCACAATCTGCCGTGTCGTCGTTGCTTCTACCGGCAGTTTCTCTCGAAAGCGGGCAAAGACCGGATGGCGTAATGAATGAACTTGTCCATATGTTCTTCCACAAGAATGCCAGGAATCCTGCGGTGCTGTAACTTGCATCGCTCCAACTTCTATTACCGGTGCATTCTGTAACGGATTCACAACATACAACAGAGGAACTTTTCCTGCCGGAATTCTTTCCGTATAGGTCACCACAGTATCATTTATCTTTTCAGAAATATTCTTTCTCACTTTTTCATACATCTCTTCCGCCACTGCTCGCGAAGGTATAGTCAACTTTACCATCGTTTCAAACAAGCCGCTCTCATCATTATACGTACACAATAACGCATTTGAGCATGGCCAACCCTGTCGCTGTCGTGCTTCTGTCTGATACAACCCTACGACAGCTAAATCAAACGTCACTGCTCTCTTGATTTTCAGCCAATCATCATTTCGTTCTCCACGGACTTCTGTTGCTGAAGATGAATATCGTGCCTGTGGGTTTTTAACCACAAAGCCTTCTTTTCCCGCTGCAAAACAACGTCGTGTTAATTCTTGTAACTGCTCAGCTCGTTGCACATCGCGCTGCTCAACAGGAAGAATAGAATCATAATGCACTGTTTCTTCCAGAATACTCCGCACATATTCCCGTGGAGTATGAGCAAGCACGCGTCCTTCCAATTCCAAAACATCATAAACACGTATTTCCAACGGATGCTCTGCTGCCAATTGCTGTATTCTCTCATTTGGCTGAACTAAATTCCGTGCAGTGACAGCTCCAAACTCTTCTTGATGAGTGAATCCAGGATGTGTTTCTTTTCCAACGATTTCACCGATATACACTCCACGAGGAAGATTGTCTAAATCTTGTTGTAACTCCGGTACACAGGCAGGATTCCAACGACTTTTTGAAAGACTATATAATTGAACATCGTCGCGCGTATCAACAATGATACCATATCCATCATATTTTCGTTCCACAAACGTTCTTCCTTGGTGCAGCTCCAATACCGCTGTAAAGTCATCATTATTATCCACAGAAATTTTCCTCTCCTGTGGTTTCTTTACTTTTAGTTCATCTATGGTTATGACCATATCCTATTTGTAGTTATGGTACTATATCTTTGTAAGAAGTGATAAACATTACCACAATGATCTATTTTTGTTGAAGATAGGATTGGAGTTCACGATATTGTACATAAATTATTGCAGTTGATCGACAAGTTCTAAACGGCCAACAATCGTTTTTGGCAAGAGAATAGTTCCAGGACTCAAAACTGAATTAGCTCCGATCTTACTCTTATCACCTATCAAAGAACCAAACTTACTTGAATTTGTATTAACTACTTCTCCATTAATCAGAACTTTAATATTTTTTTCAGAGTCTGGTTTTTCATTAAAATGATTTGCGATAACAGCACCAGCTTCTAGATTAACATCAGAACCAATTATTGAATTGCCAACATAATTTAAATGAGCGATTCTTGTTCTTCCAAAAATAAAACTAGATTTAACTTCACAGTTAGGTCCAATAGTAACTCCGTTTGCGAGATAGACTCCTTCTCTCAAATAAGATCCAGATCTCACTACACAATCTTTGCTAATTATCACTGGTTCTCTAATGACTGTACTTTTCTCAATAATTGCTTCTTTGTGAATAGCAACGCCATCCTTAATGACAAAAGAATTATCAAGATGTTTCATTAAATCTATAATTATTTCTTTAGCTTTATTAGTAATTTCCCAAGGTGTTTTATAACCTGCATCAAATACCCTATGAAAATCTTTAACATAATCCTTAAGATCCATAACCTCTTCAGGAATAATACTCTTTTTATACTTTTCCTAGAATTTCACATCCAAAGATAGTTCGGCTAAAATTAATAAGTTGACAATATACCAACTCAATAAGAAATGAGAAAAGTTTGTATACCATCTCTCCATTCAATTAAGTAAATCTATATAAACTTGAATTAATTTATCACACAATATGAAAACACCATCCTATGTAGGTGAAACTGCCGCTGTTATTGCGGTGATTAATTTCATTTATTAGATCGCCGCTAATACCCCACGCTGGGCATTAATAATTTGGATCATCTTTGGCATTATTTTTATCATTGATTGGATGCTCGGCGGGATTGCGGATACAGGTATCTGTAAGAAATGTTTTTGATCTACCATCAAAATATTTATATAACAACAATTTCTTAATAATTCCTAATGGAACCGAAACTCTTTGTTGCCGCCAAAGCATTTATTGTTCACAATAATAAAATCCTCATTGTCAGAGAATCCATAAAATATACTGATGGAACCCAGATAGGCAAGTATGGTGAAGTTGGAGGAAGAATAACGCCGGGAGAATACTTTAATGATTCTTTATTAAGAGAAATAAAAGAAGAAACAGGTTTAACTGTTACTATTGGCAAACCGTTTTATGTTGGTGAGTGGCGAAGAACGGTACGAGGAGAACAGTGGCAGATCATTGGTATTTTTGTTGAATGTTTTTCTGATTCGGATCAAGTCATTTTAAGTGATGATCACGACCATAATATTTGGATAACTCCTCAAGATTACAAGAATTACACCATTATGGAATCAACCGTTCCTGCTTTTGAAGCGTATTTGAAAAAGTAAAATCTTATTTCTTGGTTATCTTTCGAATCCACAACCTCTTGAAAAAAGNNCAACGGTTGGCACGATGGAATTAATGAACGGTTTTGGCAATCCCGCCGCAAAGAAAAATAAAACCACTGTAACATACGTTAAAATCACGATAATACCTTTTCTTATCCAACTTGTCTCCCACGCTTTATCTAACTCAACTCTTTTGTTTCTCTGTTCGAGAGCATTAAGTCTCTTTTCGATGTCGTTCATAATAGGGTGTATTTCTTAGTATGTTATTTAATATTTTCTGTGGTTTGAAAAACAATTTAATTGAATGTAGTTTTTGAACTATTCTGTTACTCCAATAAAATGACAATTTAAACAAAATATTTATATATAAAGTCCTCTTCCTAATCGTGGTCAGTTGATGGCCATGGTCAATGGTTCTTATTGTAGAACTCGGTTTTATCATAGTAATGGATGTAGTGTTGTTGTTTCGTCAGATATTGTGGAGGTCGGGGCTTCAGGTTTTACCAGTGAAGCAAATTTAACCGTAGGCATTTCCCCAAAAGATACTCCTAACGCTCAAGAACTCATTAAGAAAGTAGAAACATATTTCTCTTGTTACACTCTTCCTCGAAGTCAACTAAAACCATAATGTTTTTTAAATTATTTAAAGAAAATTTAAAAACCATCTCCTCCCTTCTCATAGAATGAAACTGATCTCGTGGAATGTAAATGGCATCAGAGCTTCTATCAAAAAGAACTTCTACGACTTCGCGGTAAAAGAAGATCCCGATATTCTCTGCGTTCAGGAAACCAAAGCACATCCGAGCGATGTTGATTGTCAACTTCCTCAATATGAACATCATTTTTGGAATAGCGCTGAGCGCAAAGGCTATGCCGGCACTGCCATCTTCAGCAAAATTAAACCCCTCTCCGTTTCTTACGGCATCGGAAAGAAAGAACACGATCAAGAAGGTCGAGTCATTGCTTTAGAATTTGACACTTTTTATCTTGTTAATGTTTACGTTCCTAATTCCGGCAGAGGTTTAGTCCGTCTGCAATATCGTTCAACGTGGGATGCTGACTTTCGTCATTATTTAAAAACACTTGAAAAAAAGAAACCGATTGTCGTTTGCGGTGATTTTAACGTTGCCCACACTCCTATCGATCTTGCTAATCCCAAAGAGAATTACAACAAAACCGCTGGTTACACTCAAATAGAGATTGACGGATTTGAACATCTCATCAAATCTGGATTTGTCGACACTTTTCGTGAATTCCATCCAGAACCACACCAATACACCTATTGGGGTCAATGGAATAATCTCCGCGCAAGAAACATCGGCTGGCGGATCGATACGTTCCTCATCAGCACATCATTTCGTCCTCATCTTAAAGACGCATTCATTCTTCCGCACGTGATGGGATCAGATCATTGTCCGGTTGGGGTTGTACTAAAATATACCAAAAGCAATTAATTTCCGAACATATCAANNAATTGCTTTTGTATATACAAAAGCACGAATAATTGTTCTAATATTTCGTGCTTTTGGTATAATTCTAAATTCGTCTTTTCTAAAGTCTTCATTATTACTCAAGAATAATAACTCATTGGAAAATTTTATATACTCTTACTCTGTCTAATTCTAGAATGGGTTTAACTGAAAAAATAGGAAAAATTGTATTTGTTGCTAGTTTATTGGTATCAGTACCATTAAACTATACTTATGGTTTTAGGCCTGCGTATGATAATGTTGCTTCTGGAATGACAAGAGAAGAAAGTGAAATTAATTTGCAGGATAGAATGAGGAGCGATTACTGCGGTGAAATAAGAGATAGGTGTGATCCAAGAATTCTTATTGATCCGGTAACTATTCCTGGAAGGGTTATAGCTTATGCAACACATGAAATTCTTAACTAATTCTTAATCACTTGAAATATTGGACTTCTCTCTCGAAAAGTTTATAACTATTATTGATTCTTCGAAAAGTATGAATAATGAACCTAATATTGCTTATCTTGTGCGAGGAGAACCATATCATTTTTGGCGTAATTATATCTTAGACGGTCTTTTTGCAGAAGGTTCAGCATTTGATCCGGATTCATTATATAATCGTCGGCGTTTAGTTGTTCCCGGACGGTTTGTCATGGGTGATTTTTGTGAAATTCCTTTAGGAAAGTCTGAATTGATATTAAGAGATGACATTTTTCTTGTTGATAGAACACCAGAAACTCTGAGAAAATATGAAGAAGATATTAGAAAAGGAAGATTAAAACCAGAACATCAATGGTCTGTCACTGATGATGGTCTACGAGTGATAGTCGATCAGCTTCGGGATTATATGTTATCTTTAAGAAGAGGACAACCATTGCAAGATTGAGCATCGTTCCCAATCGATTGGAGTGTCGTACCACTATTAGCCCGATAAGTATTGTTTTTCACCTTCCCCTCACCATCACTTTCCATCCGCTTGTATGTGCTAAACGGTTGCTCGCATCATCCACGTCTTGCTCTTTTTCTGTAAACACAGTCAAATATTGTTCTAAAAAATCTCCCGTTGTTCCTTCTCTCTTTACAACCACAATCGGTGTCTGGCGGCGAATCCAACAGACACTAATATAATATTCAATTGCTCGCGGGAGATGGTGAGGTCGTTGAAAGTCATCAAGTTTCCATCCATCAGGCAATCGATAGGTTTCTCGCCAGTATTTATCTTCAAAAATATCTTCTGTGGTCTGTCCATCTTTTCCATACCCATATTTTTTTCCAAAAACCGCCATGAACTCTCTGATCACTTCCCGCTCGCCGCATACTTCTCTTAAAGCAGCATTATAATTCTGTTTTTCACGATTGGAACGAGGATGAAATACCAATTTCTCTAACTTTTGGCTGCTAATAAGATAAATCGTTGCAGGTCTCCATCCTTCTAGTATTGGTGCTGTAAGATCAATCATATCATCTAATAATAGCTTCTATTCAAAATAACTACTATAAAAAAACATTATTGTGACAATTTAATGATTCTCATCGGGCAATCCCGTACAACTCTTGAATGTATTTCTTTCTCGCTTTCATCAACTTTCAAAATAAAAACGTCTTTCTTCTGTATACTTCCCAAAAGATCAGCTTTTCCATCGATGGGAGAAATTGCCCAATAGTGTGGAGCATGCTGGACGCAGCTATTGCATCCGATACAATTATCGCGGTAGTGGATTAGTTTCATGGCGTTCTTTTACAACATACACCTGATCATTCTTGCGCACTTTAGCTGGAACAGGTAATGTAATTACTTTGTCTTTTATTCCTTTGTGAACAATCATTTTTGTAGCCTGACATTTCACAACTCCGGTCGTGGGTCCAATAATTAACATCATGTCTTCCGTTTTAACATTGCCTGCCTGCAAGAAAATCTCCGCTACTTTCTTCTGTGGATAATAATTGCGTACTGTTCCCACTATAACTTTTTCCTGCGTTGCCTGAGATCCATAGGCGTTGCTCCATTCTCCTAGACTTTTTCCTAGATAATACCCATTTTCCCAGAATCCTCGGTTAAATACTGTTTTTAACTGTGTTTTCCATTCCTCTATTTTTGCGGGAGTGTATGTTCCATCATCAACGCTTTCCACTGCTTCACAGTATGCTTTCGTTGTTGCTAAGACATATTCTGCCGACTTTCCCCGCCCTTCAATCTTTAAAACACCCACGCCGGCATTGATTAATTTGTCAATCATCCCGATCGTGCACAAATCCTTCGGCGACATCACATAGTTATTATCTAAAACCAGTTCGTCACCTGTCTCTTCATCAATAACACGATATGACCGGCGGCAGTTCTGCAGACAGGCTCCGCGATTTGCTGATGCATTATAGGTTGCCAAACTCATATAACATTTTCCTGAAATCGCCACGCACAACGCTCCATGGCAAAAAACCTCAATTTCTACGCTTTTCCCTGCAGGTCCTTTAATTTTTTCTTTTTCAATTCCTGCACAGATAAAGTGTATTTGTTGCAATGTCAATTCTCGTGCCAGAACAATCACATCCGCATACTGGGCAAAAAATCGTACTGCTTCAATATTGGAAATATTTAATTGTGTTGAGCAATGCACAGATAACCCGACTCCACGTGCCAATTGTATTGCGGCAATATCGCTGGCAATGACCGCATCAACTTTATTCTTCAAAGCAGCGTCACATATTTCTTGAATAAGTGGCAGATCATGGTCATACATAATCGTATTTAAAGTCAAATACCCTTTAATATCGTGTTTCCTGCAGCGTTTCATGATCTCAGGCAGATCTTTCAGCTTAAAGTTGGCGGAGCGGGATCTCATATTTAGTTGTTCTATGCCAAAGTAAACTGCATCGGCTCCGCCTTGGATTGCTGCCTGTAAAGATTCAAACGAACCTGCTGGCGCTAACACTTCAACATTTTTCTGTTTCATGCCGTTGTTGCTTTATCTATTATTTATAAATTCTAAGTCTATAAACTGCTTGTTTTAAACAGTATCTCCGAATAAGAAGTACCTTTTAAAAGTGGTAAGGAAAACCTTTAAACTTTTGTTATTTATAATCCATTATGAACCGTGAAAGCCTTGCTTTAAATCTTAATGCTTTACGGCATTTTATCAATAATTCTCTGGGGGTGCATAGATCGAGTCACGAAGTGACTGGATTTGAA